>CAIYZI010000212.1 GCA_903930665.1 uncultured beta proteobacterium | reverse complement strand
CTCATGCGGATGTCATGATTCATTTGGGTATGCGCATGCCTAAGGATGTAGCAGCTCTTGTCGCTCGCTTTCCTCGTATTGTTGAAGTGGTGACAGTAGATGATGCGGAGCGCTTAGCTGGACGTGAACGTTACAAGGCATATCGAGATTTAGGTCACGAATTGCATAATTTTGACCAATCTAAAAGTTAAGACTTTTTTATTTCTATTGCCATTATGTTGATCCATCCTCAGTTTGATCCTGTAGCCATTCATATTGGCTCTTTTGCAATTCATTGGTATGGCGTCATGTACCTTTTGGCATTTGCACAATTCTTGTTATTAGGGCGCTTACGTATTCGCACCCCTCTTTATCAAAGGATGGGCTGGACTTATAAGGACCTTGAGGATTTATTGTTTGCTGGAGTTTTAGGGGTGGTCTTGGGCGGGCGTCTTGGTTACACCCTGTTTTATATGCCTGGCTTTTATCTGACGCACCCATTGAGCATTTTGAAGATCTGGGAAGGCGGCATGTCCTTCCATGGAGGCCTACTGGGAGTGTTGGTGGCATTGCTATGGTTTGCCCATCAGCGTAAAACAACCTTCTTTGTAGTCAGTGATCTTGTTGCCCCCTTAGTTCCGTTTGGTTTGGCTTTTGGCCGGCTGGGTAATTTTATTAATGGCGAGTTATGGGGAAGACCTACTGATCTTCCTTGGGCAATGGTGTTCCCCTTGGTGGACTCTGTGCCGCGCCATCCTTCTCAAATTTACCAATTGTTTGGCGAAGGCATATTGTTGGGGATTATTTTATGGATCTTCGCCAGCAAGCCTCGCAGAGTAGGGCAGGTTTCTGGTCTCTTTTTATTGGGCTACGGAATTTGCCGATTCTTGGCTGAGTTTGCCCGCGAGCCTGACGCTTTCTTGGGTCTGCTGGGATTGGGATTGTCTATGGGGCAATGGCTTTGCGTTCCTATGATCTTTTTTGGCATGTATTTATTGATGTTCTTTAAGCCCAAGAAGAGTTAGCACTCATGCTCAATGAGGAAGTCACACTTCGCAAGCTGCAAATTCTTTGCTCTTTTGTGAAAACCGGTAACTTATCTCGCACTGCAGATGAGATGGGCCTGAGTTCTGTGAGTATTCATAAGGCTCTGCACTCCCTTGAGGATGGCATTGGCTGCCCCCTGTTTATTCGAGATGGCCGCTTATTAAAGCCTTTGCCAACCGCCTTATATCTTGCCGAGTCTTCCTTAGACTTGCTAGCGGATGCTGAGCGCATCATCAAGAGAACTCGTGATAAGGCTGGCATAGAAAGTGGTCAAATTCGCCTTGGTGCAATGTACTCCCTCACCGCTAATGTGATCCCAAAGCTCATTATGGGCACCAAAATTCGTAGATCCGATTTGGATATCGATTTATTTTTGGGGTCAAATGAAGACTTAATGAAAAAGCTCGTAGAGGGCAGAATCGATGCAATTCTCATTGCTATCCCCTTTACACCACTGCCTGATGAAATGCAGGTAGTGCCTTTGTTTGAAGATAGACTGTATTTAGCCTCTTCGAAGCAGCAAAAGCCAAAGCAATTGACGGTAGATATGGCGGACTATCAAGAGGAAAAGTTTCTGGCCTTATTGGATGGTTTTGCTACAACATCAGGCTTTTATGACACCTTTAAGCTGGCTGGCTATGAACCCAATATTGTCATGAAGGTGGGAGATATCTTTTCATTAATGAATATGGTGGCAAGTGGCATGGGAAGAACCCTTTTACCGGGCAGGGTTAAGGAAATGATGGGTGATGCGATTGAATTTACCCCTCTATTAGAAAAATATGAGGTGATTCAGCATATATCCCTTATCTATCTAAAGGTTAACGAATCTAATCCCAATATTTTGGCTTTAGCGGCTGAGGCCCGTATGTTGCATCGCAATAACTCCTAGTTCCCATTTTTATATTCTCTATAATAATTAACTTAAAGTTAATGAATAACACATTAACTTAATTGATTTTGTGGTTCTCGCTCTTTAAATTTGCTTCAGATGACTAAACTGTTTAGCCATCTCAACTTGAGAGAAAACCATGCTGGAAAAGCTAGCAAAAGCTCGGAACCTGTCTAAGGCAAATAAAGCGATTAATCGTTTGATTTCTGAGCGTGGCGAATCCAATGCGGTGAGCATGGCTGACGATGTGGTGAACAACTACCGCAAATTAAGCAAAGATCAGCATGTTCAGTTTTTCACTTTCCTGTTCGAAAGATTAAACCCTCAATCCGAAGTAGTTATGAAGGCTGCTCAAAATTATGCAGCCGAAGCAAGTGCACGCAATTACATTCAACTGCAAAAGGTAATCGAGTCTCCTCGCCAAGAGCTATTCCGTCGCTTAAATCGCGCGAGCCAGGGCACTGCTGCAGTTGTGCAAATGCGTAGAGATCTATTACAAGTCTTGGATAAAAAACCAGAGCTTGCTGCAGTCGATTTTGATATGCGACATTTGCTTTCATCTTGGTTTAATCCAGGATTTTTAAAGATGCACCGCGTTGATTGGAAATCGCCGGCTGAGGTTCTTGAAAAGTTAATTCAACATGAGGCCGTGCACGCGATTGATGGCTGGGATGATTTGCGTCGTCGCCTGCAGCCAGATCGTCGGTGTTTTGCATTCTTTCATCCCCAGCTTCCTAGTGAGCCTTTAATTTTTGTCGAGGTAGCGTTACTTCCTGAGATTCCAACAGTGATCACTCCATTGGTTGATAAGAAGGCTGAAACTGTTGAGCAGGTCTCTCAATATAAAGTGGCAGTGTTTTACTCCATCAGCAACTGTGAGCCTGGTTTACGCGGTGTTTCCATGGGAAATTTCCTCATCAAGCGAGTAGCAGAACAATTGCATGCTGAGTTCCCTGGTATTAAAACCTTTGTCACCTTATCGCCTATCCCTGGATTTATGGATTGGGTTGCTGCAGGGGCAAACTTAGGTGATGGTGTTCCCGAGGATCGTTTGAAGCCTAATCTTAAGTTGGCACGTGATCAATCTTTAGCAGTACTCAAATTAGAAACTCAATCATGGAGCGAGAGATTGAGTGGCGGATGGCATCCAGATCAAGCGACAGAAAAAGAAAAAGAAGCTTTGCTAAGTCTTGCTGGTATTTATTTAGGTTTGGCGTCAACAGGCCGTGCTGGGAACCCTGTTGCTAAGTTCCACTTAGGTAACGGCGCTAAATTGCATCTGATTAACTGGGCTGGAGATCTTTCGCGTAAGGGTTTAAGGCAATCTGCTGGTTTGATGGTGAACTACCTTTATGACCTGGATAATGTCGAAAATAACCATGAGCGTTTTGTAAACGGTCAGATTGTGTACTCAAGAGCAGTAGGGCGCTTAATGCAGCCATAGAGTTTACAAAGCGCTAAAAGAATTTGTAGGTGCAGGAGACGAGAGTGAACAACTTGAATTGTTCGCCTTTAATAAAATGCAGCAATAAAGTAGTGCAGTACAGTAGTCAAAATAGCGGTAATGAAGAAGTTCAATGTAATTCCAGGAAATTAATAGGAGACTGTCATGAGTAATGAATTCGATACTGGTTTTGATGCATCTAAACCTAATGCGTTACGTCGTCAACTTTTGGCTGGCTCAGCTGCCTTGCCGTTGATGGGTCTGGGCTCAAGCGTTTGGGCTGCAGAAAGTTCAAAAACTCTCAACATCTCCCATCAGTTCCCTGGAGGCACTATTGAATCTGGCGATTTCCGTGATCGTCTGTGCAGAAGGTTTAGCGTAGAAGTAGAAAAGCGTACTAAGGGTGCTTTGAAGTTTCAGGTATACCCAGGCTCATCCCTTATGAAAACCAATGCGCAATTTAGCGCTATGCGTAAAGGAGCTTTAGATCTTAGTTTGTTCCCATTGCCATATGCTGGTGGTGAGGTTCCAGAAGTGAACATCAGCCTGATGCCAGCCTTGGTAACAAGTTATGAACAAGCTGCAAAATGGAAAACCGCTGAAGTAGGTCGCTTGTTAACCAAATTCCTCGAGAGTAAGGGAATTGTGATTTTGAGTTGGGTTTGGCAGGCTGGTGGTGTTGCTAGTAGATTAAAGCCTATCATCGTCCCTGATGATGTTAAAGGTATGAAGATTCGTGGCGGCAGTCGAGAGTTTGATTTGATGCTTAAGGCTGCAGGCGCTTCTGTGATCTCCTTGCCTTCTAATGAGATCTACGCTGCTATGCAAACGGGTGCAATGGATGCCGCCTATACCTCTTCAACAAGCTTTATGTCCTTCAAGCTAGAAGAGTTGGCTAAAGCATTTACCAGCGCTAGAAATAAATCCTATTGGTTCATGCTTGAGCCATTATTGATGTCAAAGCAAATTTTTGATGCCTTGCCTAAAGACCAGCGGGATACTTTGATGGCTGTAGGTGCGGATATGGAAAAATTTGCGATGGACGCTGCAAAGGATGATGACAAATCTGCTGCTTTAGCTTATGCACGTGCAGGCAGCAAAGTAACGGATTTAGATGCGGCTATTGTTAACAAGTGGCAAGTAATCGCACGCGATAGCGCATGGAAAGATTTTTCAGATAAAAATGAAAACTGTGCCGCTTTAATCCAAGCAGCTCAAAAGCTGATCTAAGAATGATGCAAATTGTTCAAGCTGTTGACCGCTTAGTGTCAGCCATCAACAAGTTGATGTTGTTTGTGGGTTCGCTTGCTTTGGTGGCTGCTGCGGTTATCTTAAGTTATAGCGTTGTATCGCGCGGTTTATTTCAGGCAACCACCGATTGGCAGGACGAGGCTTCAGTATTTTGCCTGGTGGGAGCTACTTTTTTATGTGGCGCTTATGTTCAGGAGATTCGTGGACATGTTGGAATATCCGCAATTTCTACAATTCTGCCAAAAGCGCTTAATCAAATCAGGGTCATTCTTGTTGATGTGATTTCTTGTGCCTTCTGTGCTTTTTTTGCATGGAAGTCCTGGAGTCTCTTCGATGAAGCTTGGGTTGAGGGCCAAGTGAGCTCTTCATCATGGGCACCTTCTTTATGGATTCCTTACGGCATGATGGCCTTGGGTATGTCGCTACTTGCGGTGCAAATTTTGCTCCAGGTATTTGGGGATTTTTCTAAGTCAGAGAAGGTTAATTAATTATGTCAATTCTGACGCTTGGAATTTTATTTACGGCAGTTACCCTGTTGGTGATGTTTTCAGGAATGCCGATTTCATTTGCATTAGGTAGTGTTGCAGTCATTTTCATGATTTTCTTTATGCCAGCATCCTCATTGGATACGGTAACTCAGAACGTGTATGAGGAGATGGCCAGTATTACCTTGCTTTCTATTCCCTTATTCATCATGAAGGGGGCGGCCATAGGTCGATCAAGGGCTGGTCAGGATCTGTATGAAGCATTGCATGTGTGGCTTGGCAAGATTCCTGGAGGCCTAGGTGTTGCCAACGTTTTAGCATGTGCTTTATTTGCTGCGATGGCAGGCTCTAGTCCTGCAACCTGCTCTGCAATTGGTAGCGCTGGTATTCCTGAGATGCGTAAACGTGGTTATTCGCCTGGTTTAGCTGCTGGCATTATTGCTGCGGGTGGCACTTTAGGTATTTTATTGCCGCCATCGATCACCATGATTTTGTACTCGGTAGCTGCCGAGCAATCATTGGGCCGCTTATTTTTAGCGGGTATTGGCCCAGGCTTAATGTTGGTGGTAT
>CAIYZI010000211.1 GCA_903930665.1 uncultured beta proteobacterium | reverse complement strand
GCTGAAGTCTATGTAGCAATGACTAGGGGTCAAGAAGATCTCTCTATTGATCTCATTGATTACACCGTTGGCACTGATGCCTCGGGCCAGATCAAACCATTGCCAACTGATCTCAAGCTTTTGCTTGCTACTGCCGAAGATTGCCAACTGCATGAAAAGGTTTTAGCGGAGATTGCCAAGGCAAGTAAAAAGGACCCCGTGTGGAGTCCTTCTTTGGCCGTTCTTTAAGAATTTAGGTGATGACTTAAATCGCTGCAGCAATCGCCTTACCTAAATCATCAGTCTTAGCAGTCCCGCCCAGATCCGGCGTTAATGGCGCATGTCCAGGACCGGCAACTAGGACCTTCTCAATTGCAGTAAAGATGGCCTTCCCTGCTTCGGGATAACCAAGATGCTCAAGCATCATCGCTCCACTCCAGATTTGACCAATGGGGTTAGCGATCATCTTGCCATAAATATCTGGCGCCGAACCATGAACCGGCTCAAAGAGTGATGGGAACTTTCCCTCTGGATTGATGTTGCCTGAAGGAGCGACAGCAATCGTACCAGTACAAGCTGGACCTAAGTCAGACAAGATATCTCCAAACAAGTTACTTGCCACCACGACGTCAAAGCGATCTGGGTTCATGACAAATTGGGCAGTCAAAATATCAATGTGATATTTGTCCGTTCTGACATCACTATAGTTTTTAGCCATCTCTTGAACACGTTCATCCCAATAAGGCATGGAAATTGAAATGCCATTCGATTTAGTAGCGGAAGTCAGATGCTTTTTAGGGCGAGATTGCGCCAGGTCGTAAGCGTATTTCAAGATCCGATCAACACCATGACGCGTAAAGATAGAATCCTGAATCACAAATTCTCGATCGGTACCAGGGAACATTTTTCCACCAACAGAGGAGTACTCTCCTTCAGTATTTTCACGCACTACGAAGAAATCGATATCACCGGGTTTGCGATTGGCCAATGGGCATGGTACACCTGGCAATAAACGTACTGGGCGTAAATTGACATATTGATCAAAGCCACGACGAAACTGAATCAAGCTTCCCCACAACGACACGTGGTCAGGCAGGATATCTGGCATCCCCACGGCGCCAAAGAAAATAGCGTCGTATTTCATTAAGATATCAAACCAATCATCCGGCAACATCTTGCCATGCTTAAGGTAGTAATCACAGCTCGCAAAATCAAAATGATCAAACTGCATGCCAAGATTAAATTTAGTATTAACCACTTCTAATGCACGCAGACCCTCAGGCATCACCTCTTTACCAATGCCATCCCCAGCAATCACTGCAATTTTTGGGTTCTTAAAAATCTTTTTAGCGTTCATTTTTTGTCTCACATTTTTATGATGAAATATTTTTAAAATACTCAAGTAGTTGAGCGCTTAACTAATCGCCCGACGAATGTCATCGCCTTTTGATTTTTTCTCTTTCACAGATTCGCTATCGTGTTCAGTAGTATTTTCAATGGTTTCTGGCATATCTTCTTGCATGCGAATGTTGTCTTTAGGGCAAATCGGAGCACCATAGGTAGCCCAGCGCTTGAGCAAAGTCACCTCATAGCCACATTGACCGCACTTGGCTTTATTACGACTGGCATTACTTGGTCTTGGGGGCGGAAAGACGATCGCTTGATGGGGATACGGTCCCAGCTCTTGGCTAATCATCATCAACCTCACTGTGAGCTCTTCGGTAGCATGCGCCATCCGCGCAGGACCTTCTAGACCTACCGTTTGAGCAATACCCTTAAAGTCTTCCCCGTGACCGCTAAAGCAATCATCGACTGCATGACAAAGCTCATGAACTAAGGTGTCAAGCAACTGAACAGGCTCATCTAGCTTTGGCGAAATAAAAATCTCATTCACACCACCGCCAGATCGCTCGCGAGGCCAGCATTGACCTAAAGTCGTTCTTGGACTACTAGATGCCGGAAACCCACAGGAAACCCGAACTGGAGGGATGGCATACCCTGCTTTAGAAAATATAGGCTCCAAATGCCTTACTGCGTCTTCCAACCACGCTTCTCTTACTGAGTGTTGCTTCATTCTTTTCCTAGGATATTGCAGTATTAAATTGCTCTGTCAAATGCCGATCTACCGATCAAATGGGTCTCACTATTATCTCTGACCGACTTTTACGCTACCAAAGATAGCCTGCGCTTCACGAGGTAAGCAGCGCCAGTAACGCTCATTGGACGAAACAACACCATCCAAGGCTGCAGCAGCTTCCCAAGCCCAGCGAGGCTTATACAAAAAGGCGCGTGCCAAAGCAATTAAATCGGCTTCACCTTTCTCCAAAATTTCTTCTGCTTGCTGGGGTTCGGTAATCAGGCCCACAGCCATGGTAGGCAGACCTGACTTTTCTTTAACGATCTTGGCAAAAGGAACTTGGTAGTTAGGACCAAGCGCAATCTTTTGATTTGGAGAGATGCCTCCTGAAGAAATATGCACAAAGTCACAGCCCAGAGTTTTTAACTGCACAGCAAAGTCGGCAGTCTCTTCTGGAGTCCAGCCATCCTCTACCCAATCACAGGCAGAAATGCGAATACCCAGCACACCTTTATAAGAGTCTCTTACTGCTTTGAATAACTCCAAAGGGAAACGAATGCGGTTTTCAAATGCGCCTCCATATTCATCGGTACGCTGATTGGCTATAGGAGATAAAAATTGATGCAAGAGGTAGCCATGAGCACTATGCAGCTCAATACCATCAATGCCAATTCGATCAGCGCGCTCTGAGGCAGCAACAAAAGCAGCAATTAAACCCGTCAGCTCATGTTTGGAAAGCTCATGAGGGAGTCGCTCACCAAGCAATTGAGGGATCGCTGATGGCGCCTGAGTTTCCCAGCCACCTTGATCAACAGCCAGCAATTGACCACCATCCCAAGGGGTTGCGCTAGATGCCTTGCGCCCTGCATGGGCCAGTTGAATAAATACCGGAATAGCGGGGGCTAACTTGCGAGCCCTAGTGAGCTTATCCTTCATGGCAGCCTCGGTACGGTCATCCCATAATCCGAGGCAAGCTGGCGTAATTCGACCTTCTGGAGCAACGCCAGTAGCTTCGATAATGAAAAGGCCAGCACCACTATTAAACAAGTTACCCCAGTGCATTAAATGCCAGTCTTGAGCCTCTCCATTGATGGCCGCATATTGGCACATTGGGGCAACCACAATCCGGTTTGATAGAGACAAGGGGCCGCGTGGCGAACCTAGGGTGTAATTTGTAAATAACAAGCTCATATATACCTTTTCCAACCTTTAAAAGGTCTTTAAAACCAAAAAATGCAGGGGTATCTGCTGAAAATGACTTAAAGCGATAGAATACTGAAAAAATAGAATAAACGAGACAGTGAAGTTGTGCAGGGCTATCAGCCCGGTGACTTTATTTACCCTAAAAAATTACAACACTAAAGAGTCAAAATCATGAAGAATGCACTTAAAGCCTTTGAATCAATGGATGATGTCGGTCATTTTGTTAATGGCAAGCTCATTAACCCTAAAGATGGTCGCTTTTCCGATGTTTTTAACCCTGCCCTTGGTAAAGTGGCTCGCCGCGTAGCGCTAGCTAGCCGCCAAGAAGTTGATGATGCGGT
>CAIYZI010000210.1 GCA_903930665.1 uncultured beta proteobacterium | reverse complement strand
CTCCTATGTTGGGATATTCCCATCTTCATTTGATGCCGTACAAGACGCTTTAAATCGCTTCCGTTGGGCTTTTGGCGTAAGCGTGGTGGCGTTATGACAGACCAACAATTCTTACGAATCTGGCAAAAACCAATGGAGAAGGCTAAAGACCTCGCAAACACTCACGCACAAGCATTAAGAAGCGTTGGAGTAAGTAGCTGGGCGAAATCGATTTACGAGGCGCTAGAGGCTCAAAAAGAGCTTAAAGCAAGAGGTTAAACGGATAACGAGTGGCTAGGGGTGGACTAATTATCCAGCCTGAAAAGATGGTTTCCTGACCCATCCTGCCATGAGTTTTAAAAGTCAGGTTTTTTCTTCGGCGAGCAATTTTTAAACAGGAATAAAAATGAAATTTTATGAGTTTAGTTTTTCAAAAGAAGAAAATGGTGATGTAGTTATTAGCCAAATGGATGCTTATTCAGAGTACCCATCTAGCGTTGTCATATCAAAGGATCAGATCGAGATTTTTGCAAGTCTTTTGGTTGAATATTCAAAAGATGGTGGTAATACATAATGCGTTACTACCAGTTTCATATCGGCGACTACAAAAGTCATACGCATCATTTATCACCAATAGAAGATATTGCATATAGAAGATTATTGGACTATTGCTATCTGCATGAAGCACCCATCATGTATGGATCATGTACCAAAGATGGTGGGTTTGATGTTACAGAAATTGCTCGCTTAATTGGTATGCGTGATTACGAACAAGAGGTTCGGATTGTCCTTAAAGAGTTCTTTATTGACGATGGAAAATCACTACAAAGTCCAAGAGTTTCAAAAGAAATTGCTGAATTTAAGAGAGCATCAGCACTTTCATCATGGGGCGCATTTGTTCGTGAGAATAAAGAATTATCCCAAATTGCCGATAAAGAAGCCTTTGTAAACAAGCACTTAGATGGAACTCATATTGACTACATCGAATCTTTAAAAGCTATCAATGATCCAAGCATGATGCCCCCATCATCTAATGATATATGCACCCATGATGCAACCAATAACCATAACCCATTACCCAATAACCAATTAAATACTAATCCTGTCGTTAGCACGACAAATCCATCTTCAAAAAACGAAGATGGGATTCCTGACTGCCCTCATCAAAAAATCCTAGCCATCTACAAGCGAGCATTGCCAGAGCTCCCTTATCCAAAAGATTGGAGTGGTTCTAGAGCTTCAGCGTTGAAATCAAGATGGGTATGGGTCATCAAAAATGGAAATCTTACCGAAAAAACAGAGGAATTTGGCCTTGATTACTTCCGAAGAATGTTCGACTACATCGCTCAGTCTGACTTTTTAACTGGAAGATCTGGGGCATTCTCTGCAAGCCTTGACTGGATTTGCAAAAACGAAAACTTCCTAAAAATCATTGAGGGCAAATACGAAAACAGGAAGGTAGCAGCATGACCCAGCTTATCAACCTAGAAGCAGAGCAGGCCATCATTGGAGCGTTGTTAAACGATTCTGAGGCGTTCGATCGAATCAATAACCTTGCACCTTGCGATTTTTCAAATGAAACTCACGGGCGCATTTTCGGGGCAATCCAATCCCTTTGTAGTGTTGGAAAGCCTTGCGATGTGATCTCTGTTTTTGAGAAAACTAAGGCGCAGGGCGTAACGATCGAATACCTAAACCAGTTATCGGTATCAAGCGTTTCATCGTCAAGAATAGCGACTCACTCGAAGATTGTCCGTGACGTTTCCATGCGTCGCAAGATCGCTCAAATTGGGGTAAATTTTTCAGAGATAGCTGAATCTGCACTATGTTTTGAGGAAGCGCTAGAGCAAGCCTCAACAGCTTTTAATGAGATTGCAAACCAATCCGAAGAGGTCGAAACAACAAGCCTTTCAGACCTCATGCTTGGAATATTTGACACCATGCAAGAGCGACTAACCGGAAAGAAAAAGCGGCTATCTACTGGATTTAGCAAACTCGATCGTATGACCTCTGGAGGGTTCGATCGTGGCGAGTTGATTCTTGTTGCTGGTCGTCCAGCAATGGGTAAAACAGGATTCGCTCTATCGATCGCCAAGAATATGTCCAAGGACTATTCATGCCTATTTTTCTCTATGGAGATGCCTAAAGAGCAGATTAGGGATCGCTTTACTTCCATGCTGGGCAGAGTTCCATTGAGTTTTGTAATTGACCCAGTTGAAGAAGACACGCAAACCAATCGTCAAGACTGGGCAAGCATAGTAGAGGCTACTAGCAAGGCTAAAGACCATAGTTTTTACATTGATGATAGATCACAAAGAAGTCTTTTGGATATTCGGATTAAGGCGAAGGAAGTCAAACGTAAGCATGGGCTCGATATTGTCTTTGTTGATTACCTTGGGCTAATGGGCGGGGGAGATAAAAACGAAAACCGTACACAACAAATTGGATCATATTCCCGAGGCTTAAAAGCCCTCGCAAAGGATTTGAATATCGCCGTACTGTGTTTGGCACAACTGAATAGGGGATTGGAGCAACGACCAGATAAACGACCCCTATTGAGTGATTTAAGGGACTCTGGCGAGATTGAACAAGATGCCGACATGGTGTTCATGCTTTATAGGGATGAGGTCTATCACCCTGATACCACTTGCGATAGAGGTATAGCTGAAATCATTATTCGCAAGCAGCGTCAAGGCGTTACCGGAACTGTACCAATGGCATTCATAGGCGAACAGACACGCTTTGAGACGCTAGAAAGCCACTGGACACCACCATCTTCTTTTGCAAACAAGAAGCCTGTAAGTCGGGGGTTTGATTGATATGCCAGCCATGCGAATTATCGAAACAACGAAAGAGCTATGGGCAGTACCACCTAAAGTGCCTTCAATGCTGCGTTCGCCTAGTGAACTCCACAAAGCCGGACAGGGCAAACAAAGCCGAGCAAATGTTTGCTGCGATTGCTCGGGTGAAAGACTCTCCAAAGAGAGAAGAAATCATCAAGGAATTGAAATCACAACAACTAGCTACTACGAAAGAGGATTTGAATAATGCACAACATTAGAAGTGAAAAGCGAGCAATCGAATTTGGGTTGGTTTCAAAAATTCTGAAACTATCCAATGATTATTCGGTAAATCTCAAAGGCGAAAAAGAGCACTTTTTCAGCTATAGGAAGCTAAAGAACAGCATTCCTGAAATTCACTGGCTCTATGAGAAGGGAAGCATTAAGCAAATTCTCAATTCGCTTCCAAGGCCTGTTTTAGAGGCTACTTTGAATAACTTAAGGGGCAAGTAATGAAGATATTTTTTAGCGTCATTGGGTCAATATTAGCAATCATCGCATTGTCATGGGCTTTAGCTGCTGGAGATTTTGCATTTCAGAGTTTTTGGAAACCAAAGTATCGACAGCTAGATAACCAAGTTTTCAAACAGTCCGAGCAGTACAACGACGGCATGGTGCGAGATTTAGAGGGCTTGCAGCTCGAATACATCAACGCCGATGCAGACCATAAGCAAGCCATTCGAGCAATAGTCTTACATCGCTTCTCTGTCTATCCAGATGAAAAAATGCCGGCAAATCTACAAAATTTTTACAACCAACTAAGGAGCGGTAAATGAAGAAATTATTTTTATTGATGTTGTTGCCAGTATTTTTATTGGCTGGATGTGATGTAGAGCCATCTAGCCAACAAATTGAACGCAAAAAACAAGAAGAGTTAAGTTTGCAAGGTGTTCAAGCAGTTGGTATGCCATCTATCGTAAATTTTGCTGAAAAACGCATGATGAAGGACATTCTCGAAATTCGGGATCAGGATGTAGCTACTACGACTTATATCGTCGGTATGAACGGAGAGCTTCACAAACTATGCAACTCCGTTGGCTACGGGCTTCCTTATGCCACTCAATATACAAATCCAGAAATGCCACAAAGTACCGGACATGGTGTTTACACGCTTCCACAAGCCGATCCAAATGGATTGTATAGCCCAGCATCAGCCGATGGTACATGGGTGCAGTGCGTAGATCAAAAATCTGGCAAAGCGAAAGTGGTTTATATCGAGCCCCGAATCATTGTTAGCCCTATTTCATTGGGTCAGTAAATCCAAATTAAAGGAGTAATAAATGAGTGAATTTTTAAACACGCTTAACCCAGTAGCTTTGTTTTTTGGATTGATTGCAGCAACAGCATCCTTCGTTGGAATGGCTATTTTCGCCTACAACTATTCCATTAAAACTTTTAATGATGGTGTAGTTTTTGGCAGGTCTATAAACCACCAAGACGTTTTTAATGCTGAGTTTCGTGGATATTGGGAAGGTTTTGAAAAGGGCAAAAATGCAGGTATTTTGAGTGGGCTACACAAGAGTAAGGAATGCACCAAACCCACTAAATCACCCGTAAAACAGCCATCAAAACCAGCCCAAACAAAAACGACTAAGCCAGCGTCAGTAAAAAAACCAGCCGCTAAGAAGGTCGCATCTAAGCCAGCCAAGAAGAGCGCGAAAGCGAAGTAAGTGGAAAAGCTGACACTCCCACTCTATAACGCCTCACAAGCGCATAAATGCTTAAAGCAGGGGTGGGAGTTCGCCAAAGAATTATTGCTTGCTGGAAATAAATTGGTATTGGAGATTAAGCCAATGTCAAAAAGCCGCGAGCAAGAGGAAAAGTATCACGCCATGTTTGCGGCAATACAGAGAGTGAGAAATGCACCGAGCAAGGAAGCAATCTTGCTGGAATTGAAATTACTGGAACAAGCTATTTTGAGCGAGGCTGGGAATGAGTAAGTCCATTTTCTTCTTAGTCCATTCAACCGCTAGAAATAACGCCATTGAGTGCGTTAAGCAAGCCCCTGATGGCTATTGTGTAGAGGTTAAGCCTAAGACTAGGACTATCGAGCAAAACCGCCGTATGTGGGCGATGCTCGGCGATATATCTCGTCAGGTCGAATGGTATGGAAAGAAGCTAACTCCTGAGAATTGGAAAGATGTGTTTTCAGCGTCACTAAAGAAACAAGACGTAGTGCCTGGGCTTGATAGTGGCTTCGTTGTTCTAGGTCAATCAACAAGCAAGATGACCATTAAAGAAATGACCGATTTACAGGATTTGATGGGCGCATTTGGAGCCGACAAAGGCGTGGAGTGGAGTGAATGAACTATTTATCAGTTTGCTCTGGTGTAGAAGCCGCAACAGTCGCATGGCATCAAATGGGCTGGAATCCAATTGCTTTTAGTGAGATTGAGAAGTTTCCAAGTCAAGTGCTTGAACATCATTACCCAAATGTCCCAAATCTAGGAGACATGACTAAATATAAGGAGTGGAAATTAAGTGAACCAATTGACATTTTGGTCGGTGGAACCCCTTGCCAATCTTTTTCCGTTGCCGGATTGCGAAAAGGGCTTGAAGACCCAAGAGGAAACCTTTGCCTCACCTATGTTGGGATTCTTGACAAGTTTAGACCCAAGTGGTGCGTTTGGGAAAACGTGCCAGGTGTCCTCAGTAGCAATGGAGGAAGGGATTTTGGCTCCTTCCTCGGGGCGTTGGTTGAACTCGGGTATGGGTTCGCCTACCGAGTGCTTGACGCTCAAAACTTCGGAGTCGCACAAAGACGCAGACGTGTGTTTGTTGTCGGATGTCTTGGAGACTGGGAATCTGCCGCAAAAGTTTTATTTGAGTCCGAAAGCTTGTCATGGAATATTAAGCAGAGCAGAGAAGCGAGGAAAGAAGTTGCCTCCTTTGCTGAAAGTAGCTTTGGAAACTTCCGCACAGATGAACTCTCAGGAGTTATTAAAAAGTGTGGAGGAGTTGCAGGGGGGGCAGTGAAACCTTGCTAGTAAAAGAAACGGCTAATTGCCTGCAAACCACTTCTAATGATTATTCAAGAGCAGACGGATTCAATATGATTGTTTACGAAAACCATCCCACTGATTCACGAATAAAAGAAGTCGAAGTTAGCCCAACAGTTACCCGTAGATGGGGAACAGGGGGGGGCAACGTGCCTCTAACACAGACATTTTTTTACAGGGGGCAGGAGTGACTAGCCAAAACGCAAACGGAGACGGCTTTAAAAAGGAACAGTCATACACACTTAATCGTGTGGATGTGCATGGGGTTGCCGTAACTCAGCCGATAGTCTTGGATGATCAAGGTGGATCCGTTATTAACACGTCTCAGACTGGGATTGTTGGGACTTTAAGATCACAAACTCACGGACATGAGCCATCAATAATAAGCAACATGGCAGTTCGCAGGCTTACCCCCGTTGAGTGCGAAAGATTGCAGGGGTTTCCTGATGAATATACAAATATTGCCGTTAATGTAAAAACACTTGCCCCAAAAGGAAGCGGTCCTTGCGCCAAGCAAACAGTAACAGCTACTTTTGTTAGTGCAAAAGGCAATAAATATTTTAAAACAACAAATTATTGCCTTAACCCACAAACCTCATGCCCTAGAGGTGATATGCCCACTGGGGTTGGTTATGAGCTTTGTAAATCAATTTGCAAACAAGAGGGACATGCTGAGATAAATGCGCTTAGATATGCTGGGGATGGTGCAAGCGGTGGGACCATTTATGTAGAAGGTCATGATTATGCTTGCAGTAAATGTCAAGACGCAGCAAATTCCGCAGTCGCAAAGATTGTTATTGGAAAGCCTATTGGCAATGCTCTTGATGGCCCACGCTATGCAGCAATGGGAAATTCAATGGCTGTCCCAGTTATGCGCTGGATTGGTGAGCGCATTCAAATGGTTGAGGATTCTCAATGACCCGTTGCGCCATCTGCCGCCAGCCATTCACTAAGCGATCAATGACGCATAAGACTTGCTCTCCATCTTGCGCGGAGCAATACGGCAGAGAAAAAGCCCGTCAATTAGCCGAGAAGCAAAAGAGAAAAGAAGCCCAGGCAGAGCGATTAAATGACAAGCAACGCAAGGAAGCATTAAAGACTAAATCTGACTACATAAAAGAGGTGCAAATTGTATTTAACGCTTACATACGCCAAAGAGATAAAGATCAACTTTGCATCTGTTGCGACAAACCATTGGGCTCTGGTGATGTCGGCGGGAGGTTTGACGCGGGTCATTATCGCTCCGTCGGTTCTGCACCTCATCTGCGATTT
>CAIYZI010000209.1 GCA_903930665.1 uncultured beta proteobacterium | reverse complement strand
CTCTAGAGCTCTTGCCAGTTTAGCGCACCCTAAACGGCTATTGGTAAAGATGATGCACTGACGTGATAAGCCTTGACGCGTACGGGACTCTAAGACTTTCACAATGGCACGCTGTTTATCAGCAGACGCCACCATGTGAATGACTTGCTTAACGGTATCAGCAGCGGCATTCTGTCTAGCCACTTCAACAGTAACGGGAGTGCGTAAATAGCTTTGCGCTAATTTCTTAATCTCTGGTGAGAAAGTTGCCGAGAATAAAAGTGTTTGACGTTGTGCAGGGATCAAGTCGATGATGCGTTGCAAGTCGGGTAAGAAACCCATATCGAGCATGCGATCGGCTTCATCTAGAACCAATAATTCCACCTGAGAAAGATTGGCGACTTTAGAGCCGATATGATCTAACAAGCGTCCTGGGGTTGCGATCAAAATCTCCACACCATTACGCAGGAGAGCGACCTGCTCCTTCATATCTACCCCGCCGTACACAACTGCTGTACGGATATCGGTATATTTTGAATAACTTGCCGCGTTCTCAGCTACTTGCACAGCCAGCTCGCGGGTAGGTGTCAATACCAAGGCGCGAATAGGATGGCGAGCAGGCGAGGCGCTACTACTAGCGTGACGCAAAATCTTTTGAATAATTGGCAAAACAAAGGCTGCTGTTTTACCAGTTCCGGTTTGCGCAGCACCCATCAGATCACTACCCGCTAAAACATGCGGAATAGATTGCTCTTGAATCGGTGTGGGTATGGTGTAACCCTGCTCAGATACCGCTTTTTGAATAAGCGGATCTAAGCCAAAGTCAGCAAAAGTAATGGTTACTTGAGGGTCTGCTGACCCTACAGGGGTATTTATTTCAGGTACGGTATTTGTCAAGGGAACTTACAGAATGGCCGCAATGCCAGCCTTAGCAATGGCAGCATCCTCGGTCGATTTAACGCCGGAAACGCCGACTGCGCCGATGGTAAACCCGTTTACCTCGATATTGACCCCACCTTCTAACATCCCAGAAATATGTGGGGCTGATAGGAAGGAAATACGGCCATTATTAATAATCTCTTCGTAAACGCGACTCTCGCGTTTACCCATAGCAGCGGTGCGTGCCTTTTCTTGCGCAATGTAAGAAGACACTGGAGCACAACCATCGCGACGAATTAAACCCAATACATGGCCGCCATCATCACAAACCGCGATTGTGACCGCCCAATTGTTTTCAGTAGCGTGTTTATCAGCCGCATCCAAAATCTTTTGAACATCAGCTTGAGTTAAGTAAGGTTTAGTAGCCAACATATTTATTCTTTTCGTCTCAAATTTTATGAAAAATGGTCTATCTAACAAATAAACCAGAAATGCTCTTAATGCTGCTCATTTTAAAGTGTCTTGGACTCTAATTAAACTTAAATGCTTATTTTGCTGCTGATATTGCCCAAAGTTCACCTGAAGGTAGGAAGTATATAGGCTTACAGGCCTGAGCATGTAGTCCAAACGTTACATTAGCCCACACCCCAAATGTCAGCCAATCTGGGTCTAAAAGAGCTAATCCACTGCTTTTAAAGGTTTTAGATGCTTTTAGTGGATCACGCCATAGGTGATCATGAGCAAGGTCCCCGTCAACAAGGCAGGTACAAGGCGACGCGTTGGTCTAGACATCATGACCCCTACGCTCAAAATACAAATCAGAAGACGTATCCACAATGGAACGGTTGCCAGCAAGCCAATAGGTAACAAAATCATTCGTACCGTTAAAGCTGCAACCATGGCATAAGTCATGGCTGCTACCCAACGAAAGATTTCGCTTTCCTGGTTAATTCGACCAGAAAGCATTACGCCAATGGCACGACATATATAGGTACCAATACAGGCACCAATTAATGCCAACCATAAACCCCAACCTTGAAGAACGGTATGCATTAGCCAATCACCCCAGGCTTCTTACGGAAAAACTTTCGATCAATGAGATAAGCAATCGTTCCCGCCACCAATCCGGTGCTCAGCAAACTGCTTTCTCGATGTAATAAGTAAAACATGGGGCCGAATGCACATCCCAATATAATTGCAATGCGGTTTGCCCATGGCTTTACCTCTGTAAAGGTGAGCAAGAAGAAAAGGGGATTAATTAAAATTAATCCTAGCGTGATGTAGGTTGGCACTGATCCAGCTAAAAAGAATCCCAAAATAGTTCCTGGAATCGAGATCAACCAACACAACAAGCCCAAGCCTACAAAATAACTCCAGCGATGCTTCGATTCAATAGTGTGAAACTCTCGCATAGAAATTGCCCATGCAGTCATGGCCAATAGATGGACGGAAGCATAAAGACGATGATTGCGATCATCTTTATGAAATTGGGGAAAGAGCGTAACGGTCATTGTTACAAATCGAGTAGCTGTCAGCGTTACCGCTAAAGCG
>CAIYZI010000208.1 GCA_903930665.1 uncultured beta proteobacterium | reverse complement strand
CGCATTTAATCAATGGCAAACTCAAAATGATCATTCGCTCATGGGCCTTTGTTTGGAGGCGAAATGAGTCTGATGGCAAATAAGAGTCCTCAACCATCCCGGTTGAGCCAATGCATACCAAATTTTAGAAGCCCCTTCAAATCTCACAAACACCAGCACTGTATTTATACGGGCGAAAATTTTTGGCGATCGATCTGAACGATCCCAACTGAAAAGCGAGTTCAATAATCTTTCATCAAGATAGTGGAGACACTTTAGTTTAAGCACACCAACCATATAACCTATTGGTTCGCATTACATTTAGGATCTTTTATTAAATTACGAAATTTGTTATCCCATGCTCGTCATCACAACCTACTTCAACCCATTTAGAGATGTGCGTAGAAGTAAAAACTATCAATTATTTCGAAAATCGCTAACTTGCCCATTACTCACCGTAGAGTGGTCCCAGAATGGTCATTTTGAACTAACCCACAACGATGCAGATATTTTGATTCAAGAACAAGGTGGTTCACTTCTGTGGCAAAAAGAAGCATTGCTCAATTTAGCGCTTAAACATATAACCGGGGATATTGAATACATTGCTTGGATAGACTGTGATGTTCTTTTTGAGGATGACCATTGGATTACAGAGGCAATTCACGCTCTAGAAAACGCGGCCGTAGTTCAACTGTTTGAGACTGTCATACACCTTCCAAATAGGGAATTAGCTTTACTAGATAGAAAATCGCTTTTTCAACGGGGTTCAATTGGGCTAGACGTCTCACTCGCCTCAGTGCTGCGCAATCACAATAAACTCTATAAAACTCCGAAGCCATTAAACCCACAAGATAGGGTAATTTCAAAATTATTTGGCAACCCCGGTCTAGCATTAGCTAGCAAACTAGATACCCTTAAACAGATTCAATTTTATGATGCCAACATAGTGGGTGGCGGTGATACTGTATTTTTTGCCGGCCTAACAAATACCTTAAATGAAGTATTTTCGTATCGCCTCTTTAGTGAAGAACATCAAAAGCATATTATGGAGTGGGCAAGAAATACTACTTCGGATAGAACCATCACGTATCTGCCTAGATCAATCTATCATTTGTGGCATGGTGATATTAAGAAACGAAAATACACTCCAAGACACGCGATTTTGACTGACTTTGCGTACAACCCTTCAGAACATTTAATGCGCGATCCAAATGGTGTTTGGAAGTTTAAGGATCAAGAGGGCCCACTGGAGTCCGCAATTTATAACTACTTCGAATCTCGGCAATGATTGCTTTACCCAAAACCATTGCATACTATTCAATTCTAATTTCCACCTACAACAATAGGTGATTGATGATTCACATGAAAAAGTTTTATCTTGCAGAAACATTTGAAGACGCTAAGCAGATTCTTAAGTCCTGCAGCTATCAACCAATTTCAATGGCCGGATCATATAAGATCCTAGGAGAGCGTCTGGGGGTAGACTTTGGTCCGACGATTCAACTTTTTGAACTGCTGCCAGTATTTTTAGATGGGCAAAGGCATGCAGAAATTCGAAAAAAGATGGCAATTTGTCTTGCAAATTCCCGCTCTAAGCAAGAGCAAGCCGCTCAGGTAGCAATAAATTCATTGCCAAATCTAGCGGCAACCACAACGCCAATTAACTTAATGACCGACTTTATCCGCCCATTATGGCGTGCAGTCTCTAGAGAAAGCACTGGATACGAGGAAGCCAATCTCATTCTAATGGATGATATTCCAAGACTATTTGATAGCCGTCTTCGCGTTAAAGATCGGCTAGAGATTAATGAACGATTGCGCATCTTTATTAAAAATGAATCTGACAATATCGAAGAAAAGCTGATTCTTCTTGGGCAGAACGTTCTGGGTTCTGGCCCCTTTATTGGAACACTCACCCTCTCTTTGCATAAGATTTTTTCTCAAAATATCGGCAAACAACTGAAGGATATTACTTATCCAACAAGCTTTCCACGAAGCTCCCTAGAGGTAACAGATCTAGTTAATAAAAATGAGTCTAGCGACAGCGTTGAGCCAAACATTGTGCGTTGCGTAATTCACTCTAAAAAATATTCGGAAAGCGAGAAGCAATTAGCGATGTTTGGTTTGGGTGAACATGTTTGTCTTGGACGACCTCTTTCCAACAACATATGGACGCTTTTAACTCAAAAATTAGCCACCATGCCACAAATAGTACATTCCTCCGAATTGGGACTCAAGCATAGCCCAGTAGAGGCGGAATTTAACTTTTTAGAAATTGTGGATCCTTTTTTAAGACCCGATCATCTTTATGTTCAATTTACACAAGCATCGTAAGAACGCGTCATTAGATTGCTTCACAAATCTGCTGCCTTATTAAATTGCCGCGTAAATCAGTAGGCATTTTTATAAAGCAGGCAACAGCTAACCACCCTACATATTCCGGTTGGTTTGCCGTTTAATCAGATCCAGATTTTTTTGGTGATCAAATTGTTGTATTTCATAAACAGCATCTGGTCTATATGCCTTTTGAAATTGCTCAAACTGATCAATCAATTCCATGCTAGATCCCAAATAGCCTCCCTTGCATAGGCCGTGTAATACACCTTCGTTGGAAACTACAGAGGCCCCAAAATATAAAGGCGTTTGAGTTTTTTTAGCGAACTGAAAAAAACTTGGGCTGATTAGATTAAATTGGCCAGGTATCACCCTTCGAAAATCAACCGTTGCAAAAATAACGTATTTTTCTCGTAAAAATTTTTTCACATGCAAGAAAACATTTCGATCATGGGGAAATACCTCCACATTCGATGATTTCACACCAGTATCATATAAGCACCGCTCTACCTCAGATGGGACATCGGACATGAAAGCAATTTTGCGACCTGCATTGAGGGCATTTTTTGCATTTGGGGCAAACCCGCCATGAAGGCCAAGGATCAATATGCCTTCACTTCCACCAAAGCATTCAATGGATTGGTCATCATGACGAACAATCGGAACGAGTCGAATTTTTAATAGGCGAAAGGCAGTTGTGATCGCATACAAGATGAATTCATAGCCCTGATGTTGATATTGGTCCTTTGCATGAGGCAGCAAGGATTGAATTTTTTCATGATGTAAAACATTGATCCAAAATCGATCAAAATTAAAT
>CAIYZI010000207.1 GCA_903930665.1 uncultured beta proteobacterium | reverse complement strand
CTTCTTCCAGGTACACCATGGAATGGGCTCTTCCTGCCAATGCTAGTGCATCAGATGCAAGGAAGTTTTCATCATCACCTAATGCCACCACTAAAGGCGAACCCACTCGAGCGCCAACCAAAATATCAGGAGCATCCTGTGCAATGACACCAATAGCATAAGCACCGTGTAACTTCGGCAGAACCGCTCTTACAGCTAGCGCAATATCTCTTTGACCGCTAGCAACATATTGCTGATGCACTAAATGCGCAATAACCTCTGTATCAGTCTCCGATGTAAAGACATAGCCTGCAGCTTTTAAGTCATTACGAAGAGACTCATAGTTCTCAATAATGCCGTTATGCACCACCGCAATTAAATCATGGGAAGTATGGGGATGCGCATTGTGGGTATCAGGCTTACCGTGAGTCGCCCAACGCGTATGAGCAATGCCTAGGGTGCCAGTAAATTCTTTTCCCTGCTCAGCCAATTCGGCAACGCGTGCCGTTGTACGAGCGCGCTCAATAGGGTGCTTAGAATCATTTGCATTAATCACCGCAAAGCCACAAGAGTCATAACCTCGGTACTCAAGACGGCGCAAACCCTCAACCAAGACCTCAACAATATTCTTACGCGATGCTGCGCCAACGATTCCGCACATTACTTCTTACTCCTTAGAGTTTTAGTGACCACTTTTTTTGGAGAAGGTTTCTTTTTGGCCGCTGGCGTTACCTTTTTCGCTGGCGATTTTTTTACTTCAGCCTTTTTTTCTTTCTTAACGGGGCGTTGCCATTGAAGAGATATTTGCCTTGCCCTAGACACGGTCAATTGATTTGCTGGCGCATCTTTAGTCAGCGTGGTTCCAGCACCTAAGGTGGCCCCACGACCTACGCGTACAGGCGCAACCAACTGTGTATCAGATCCAATAAAGGCATCGTCCTCAATAATAGTGAGGTGCTTGTTGACGCCATCGTAGTTACAAGTAATCGTCCCAGCGCCAATATTGACCCTAGAGCCCACAATAGCATCACCCACATATGCCAAATGATTTGCTTTGCTATTAGCAGCAATCTTGGTGTTTTTGATTTCTACAAAATTGCCAATATGTACCTCATTGGCTAAGTCAGCGCCTGGACGCAAACGTGCGTATGGCCCGATGACTGATTGATTGCCCACCTTGGCGCCATCAATATGACTAAAGGGCTGTACCACTACATCTTTACCAATATTGCTATTTCGAATAACGCAGTAAGCGCCGATCTTTGTTCCTGCCGCAAGAGTCACTTCACCCTCAAAGATGCAACCAACATCAATGAAAACATCTGTACCGCACTCTAAATTTCCACGTATATCAATTCGCGCTGGGTCGCACAAAGATACGCCTGCATCCATCAATTGATTGGCCAGATTGGATTGATAAATTCTTTCAAGGGCGGCCAACTGATCACGACTATTCACGCCAACGGTTTCAAATTCAGCATCCGCCTGAGTGGTGCGAATGGGTACGCCATCCTTAACCGCCATCGCAATCACATCCGTTAAGTAATACTCACCCTGGGCATTACTCGAGCGCAAGGACTTCAACCACTTCTTCAGCGGGATCGTTGGCAAAACCATGATGCCGGTATTAATTTCTTGAATGGCTTTTTGTTCAGCAGTGGCGTCCTTTTCTTCAACGATTTCCGCTACAGAACCATCGGCATCTCGAACAATCCGACCATATCCAGTGGGATTACTTAAATTCTGAGTCAGAAGCGCTAAAGCACAATCTTGCCCACGCACACCATCAGCTAATTTAGCCAGTTTGCTCAAGGTCTTTTTGCTAGTAAGGGGAACGTCACCATAAAGAACCAAAGTTGGCTCCTGAACATCTAATTTGGATAGTGCCTGCAACAGAGCGTGGCCAGTCCCCTTTTGCTCGGCCTGCAAAACCGTGCCAACTTTTGCAAAGGCAGCATCATCTTTGCCTGCTTTTGCCAAAAACTCTATTACGTCTGCAGAGCCGTGACCAACAACCACAGTGGGGCCATTCTTGGCTAACTTGCCCTGCAGTGATAAGGCCGTACCTAGAACGTGCTCAAGCAGAGGCTTGCCTGCAAGAGTTTGCAGAACTTTTGGCAGGGCGGACTTCATCCGCTTTCCTTGCCCTGCAGCCAAGATTACTATATTCATATTGAAGAATTATAACGATCTTGGATGTTGGTTCCGCAGGCCAATTCATCCAATTCAGACTCGTCGATCGCCCTATCACCAGCCGATCTGGCTGCAATACCAGACAACTCTGTAGAGACCTCTAAGTTTTGGAAATCAAAGGCTTCACGATCCATGAGATGAGAGGGAACAATATGGTGCATTGAGCGAAACAGATTCTCTACCCGACCTGGAAATGTTTTTTCCCATTCCCGCAACATTTGCTTCATGGCACCGCGCTGCAAATTGGGCTGGCTACCACATAGATTGCAAGGAATAATGGGGAAGTTCATATCAACCGAATAGCGTTCGAGCAATTTCTCAGGAACATAAGCCATAGGGCGAATGACGATATGCTTTCCGTCATCTGAACGCAATTTAGGGGGCATTCCCTTGAGCTTTCCCGCGTAAAACATATTTAATAAAAGTGTTTCTAAGATGTCATCGCGGTGATGTCCAAGAGCTATTTTTGTAGCACCCAATTCATCGGCAACCCGATACAAAATTCCTCGACGCAAACGTGAACACAACCCACAGGTTGTTTTTCCCTCAGGAATAACACGCTTCACAATACTGTAAGTATCTTGCTCTTCAATATGAAACTGAACTCCCAAACCTTTTAAATAGCTTGGCAATACCTCAGCAGGAAATTCAGGCTGCTTTTGATCCAAGTTCACTGCGACAATTTCAAAATTAATTGGCGCTCGTTCACGCAGCTTCAATAAGATATCGAGCATGGCATAACTATCTTTGCCGCCCGATACGCAAACCATGACTTTATCGCCGTCTTCTATCATGCCAAAATCACCGATGGCCTGACCAACTAAACGGCATAATTTTTTTTCGAGTTTATTCTCTTCAAAAACCACTTTACGAATATCGCTCATAGCGTAGATAAATTCTTTTATTTAATCTTGTTTCATACGAAACACCTCAACCCCTACGGAGTGACAGTCTGGATAGACATCAGGCTTAGCAGTGCTAACTCGGGCAGCCAATACTTTGGGATGGAGCAACATAGCCGTCACAATGTCATCGCAAAATGTTTCCTGCAAATGAATATGACCCTGGGAAGCCCTACCCTTAATGGTTTCACGCATAAAGTCATAATCCACCACCTCTTCCAATAGATCTTTGGTGGGAGTATTTTCATTAAGCGGGATATACAAATCGACATTTAAAATAACGCGCTGCTCCGCCTTCTTTTCAAAATCGTGAACACCAATATTGATATAGATTTCATAGTCGCGCAAAAATAAACGGCGGCAATCTACCAAAGCTGGGTGAGAAAGAATAGCGTGCATAAAGTATTGACCCAATTAAACCTATTAAACTGCATTTGTTTTAAACATGACATCACGTGATGAGGGCAAAAGATGCTGTCCACCATCAACATACAAAGTCGTACCAGTAATGGCATTAGAGTCCGCTAAAAATACAGCAGCCTTGGCAATATCACTCGGAGTGGAAGACTTTTCTAAAGGCGTCATTTGATGCGCCTGAGAAAATCCTTCAATAGTTTGATCGCCCGACGGTAAAGAAATGCCTGGAGCCAACCCCACCACACGTAAAACAGGCGCGAAATCGATGGCCAGCAATTGAACCGAAGTTAACAATGCGCTTTTCGACAATGTATAAGAAAGATAATCTGGATTGAGATTAATCAATTTTTGATCAAGCAATTGAATCACAGAAGGAAGACTATCCTGGGCGCATGCATTAACTTTGTAAATTGCTCTGTTATTTACTCTATGCGTCTGCCACCCAAACATCAGCTGAGATAGCAAAATAGGCGCAACTAAGTTGACTTGCATATGCTCTTGTAACTTTTTACTTGTCAACCTCACATCTGAATTGGCTCGGTCATATTCAAAAATTGAAGCACTATTGACCAGACAATGCAGATTTTCAAACTGCGCAGTGACCTCAGAAAAAAGAGTTTTAATTTCATCTTCACTTGCCAAGTTAGCTTGAAAGGCTTTCGCTCGACATCCGAGCAGCTCAATCTCCGCCACAGTCTTTAGAGCTTCTTGTTCAGACTGCCCATAATGGACCGCTACATCCCACCCTTGACGTGCGAACTGGAGGGCAATTTCTCGACCAAGGCGCTTGGCTGCGCCAGTCACTAAAACTGCCTTATTTGGCTGGGATGGGGTGATTGAACTCAAGTTCACTTAAATTCTCTTAGACTAGCGAGTTATGGATATTACCTTGACCAGCCACGAAACGGAGCATAGCTTGCTCCTGCACAACAAAATTACTGCTGAAATTGCCTCTCAAGGGGGTTGGATACCCTTTTCTCGCTACATGGAGATGGCTTTATATGAGCCTGGCATGGGTTATTACAGCGCTGGTGCCCATAAATTAGGGGCAGGTGGTGACTTTACTACTGCCCCAGAACTAAGCCCGTTATTTGGAGCGACCATGGTTTCTACGCTGCTGCCCATTCTTGAGGGGCTTCAAGCGCAAGGGTTGCCTACAAAAATTTTAGAATTTGGGGCCGGCACCGGTAAATTAGCCGAATCCATCTTAAATCGCCTACATGACCTTCAATTTCCCTTAGACAGCTATGAAGTTATTGAGATCTCTCCAGACCTGGCTCAAAGGCAAGGCGAGCGATTGGCTGGGGCAACAAAGAGCTTAGGCCTAGCAACACATTGCAAATGGCTTAGCTCTTTTCCTGAAAACTTTAAAGGCGTCATCATTGCCAATGAGGTCATTGATGCCATTCCTTGTGACGCCATCATTTATCAAAATGGCTTTTGGTATTGGCATGGCGTAGCCCTTGAAAACAATACACTCATTTGGAAAATTGGAAAACCGGTCAGTCAAGATCTTCTACCAGAAAGCCTGTTGACTGGAAGCTTCTCTGAGGGCTATGTCACAGAACTCCACACACAAGCAAATGCATGGATACGTCATGTAGCCAAGCAACTGCATACCGGTCTTTTTCTGACCTTTGACTATGGATTTCCAGAGAGCGAGTATTACCACCCTCAGAGACACGAGGGCACCCTCATGGCCCATCATCGCCACCATGCGATTCAAGATCCGTTTCACCTGCCAGGCCTATGTGACATCACCACTCATGTCGAGTGGTCGCAAATAGCACGCAATGCCCTTGAGGAGCCGATTGACGATGTCTTTCTCACCAATCAAGCTGCTTACCTGTTGGATGCGGGGATTGGCAACATAGCCCTAGAAATCGGCGATCCGGGCAATCCGCAAACCTTCCTCCCCATTTCTAATGCCATGCAGAAATTACTCTCTGAGGCAGAAATGGGTGAGCTCTTTAAGGCCTTTGCCTTCTCCAAAAACTTAGGGGGTTTATTGCCAGATTGCGCCCTAGAAGATCTACCCGGTCTGAATGGTAGAAATAGGCTTTAGTTTGCCGCAGTCGAAATAGCCTGCAGTCTAGCGAACTCAACTGCCTCTCGAATTTTCTCGCCATTACCTTGATCTGCCTGCGAAAGGCTTGAGATAATTTTTGGCAAATTTAATGCTTGAGCATGTTCCATCGCCTGTATCAACCCCTCAACCTTAAGATCAATTTTTTTCGCCAAGCCTAGTAAGACTTTGGCACGCTCAGGTTTACGCCACACATCAGCACGGTTGAACCACGTCAATATTTCTGTAGGCGCTAAGTTGCGTCCTTTAGCTGCAGTAAGAAATTGATTTAATCCACTAAAAATTTCACTAAAGTCACGAACCTCATTTGGCATGCGCACACATTCTGACCAAGTACGAATTTCACTTGCTGGCAAGTTCATCAATACAACAGCACACCGCTCTTCTAAATTATTAGAGGCCAAATGCAAATGGGTTATTAACTGTTCTCGATAAGGCTCTTGTACCAATTCATCGGCTAAAAGTTGTGGCAGAATTTTTTTGGCAGCTCCAGTATCAAGCAATATTTGAAGCATGCGCATGGGCTTACTTGCAGTTAGTCCTCGAGCTAACTCTTGCCATACCCTCTCTGGAGAGAGGTGCTCCAACTCGCCCGCATCAACAATTGCTATTAAAGCTTTAAGAGTGTCGTCAGCAATAATAAATTCAGGAAAGCGTGCGGCAAAACGAGCAATGCGCAATAAACGCAAAGGGTCCTCAGCAAAAGCATCGGAGACATGGCGAAACACCTTGCATGCTAAATCTGTTTGTCCATTGTAGGGATCTAGAATTGGACCTATTAATACACCACCCTCACCAACTTCTTGCGCCATTGCGTTAATTGTTAAATCTCGTCGCTCTAAGTCTTGTTCCAATGTGACCGTTGGGTCAGCATAAAACATAAACCCCTTATAGCCTTTACCAATCTTGCGTTCGGTACGGGCTAAGGCATACTCCGCTTGAGTTTGCGGATGCAGAAAAACTGGGAAATCCTTGCCGACCGGTCGAAACCCTTTAGCAAGCATTTCTTCAACACTCGACCCTACCACTACATAATCGATGTCATGAACAGGCAAGCCCATCAGCGTATCCCTGATAGCGCCACCAACAGCATAAACTTTCATACGCTTACTTCATACCCTCTAGTGAACGCTTGCTGATCGAAAATATTGAAGTAAGCGCATCCACGCCATTTAAAGGCAAAATATTAGGCAACCTCATAGAGTCAATGTTGTCACGCGACATCAGTGTTGGACCAGGAAGAAACTCAAATGCCAATGCTTGTAGATATCCTACAAAAGCTGGCACCGGAATAATTGCACAATAAGTCTTGGCCTTGCGTGCAGCAAACTCAACAATCTCCTTCATGGTGTAAACCGTTGGACCAACCAAATCATAAGCGTGATGAATTGTTTGTGGCATCTGAAGCGCTTTAGCAAAAGCGGTAGCAACATCATCAACACTTACAGGCTGAAACTTTGCCTGATAGTTAGCCAAGGGCATTACAGGCAAGAGCTTAGTCAGCTTAGAAAATAAATTGATGAATTGATCTTGAGCACCAAAAATTACACTAGGCCTAAAGATGGTCCAGTCTAAATTGCTACTCTTAACCACTTTCTCGCCATCGCCTTTGCTACGCTGGTACATCGATGGCCCTTGGACATCGGCGCCTAAAGCACTCATGTGCAAATAGCGCTTTAAGCCATGCATTTGCATTGCAGTAATGATATTGCCAGGCAAATCTACGTGAGCACTCTTAAAAACTTTTCCATATGGCTTGGCAGTTTTATCGTGCAGTACGCCCACCAGATTAATTACCGCACCACCAACTTTAATGCGAGAGCAAAGATTTTGCAGCTCATCAAACTCATGAACATTGACATTTTCAACGTGCACTTTTGGCAACATACGCAATTCACGTGCGCTTGCTAAATTTCTAGTTGGCAGCAATACCGAATAACCTCTTGATTGCAATTGG
>CAIYZI010000206.1 GCA_903930665.1 uncultured beta proteobacterium | reverse complement strand
ATTTGAATTATTTATTTTGTAAAATTGATTTAATCCATCAATAGAGCAAGCTTTAGACTTATCGGCCATCATCAAGAAGCTATCGACCTGCATTCCTGGGAATGCTAATTTAAATACATAGGTCTGAAATGCCACATCCTGTAGATAAGGCAACATTCCACTATTAATACCGCCACGAGCTCCGCGAAATACATTTTGATCGGTAGAGTCAAATGACTTTGCTTTGACTTCAATTAGCTCAATTCGATTTCCTTGTTTACGGATGACATCAACGCGGATAAATAGATCTTCATATCGAATGGCAGCTTCATATATCGTCACATTTTCTTGTTGAAGGTGTCGATTGGTTTCTTCAACCTGGGTCTCATGGGTGACGGCGGTAATCTCAACGCCACCCGGATACATTAATTTGGCCAATTCACCAACCTGAAATCCACCCTCTGCCAAAGACTGTAAGAATGAGTCTTCACTCATTGCATTGGCATACTCACGGGCTTTACCGGTGTAGAAAAGCTTTGTAGGGCACTCAACTGCAGTTTTAAAACGGGATTTTGTAAGGTATCTTGGCATGGAACGTACCGGTAAATTATTTGGAATACTGAGCTACTGCTGCTTTTAATGTCTTTTCAATTTCTTTTGCCAATGGAGTTGGCTTTAAGATTTGAATGCCTGGGCCGTGCGACAAAATCCACCACCGTAATTGCCAACTATCAAGGACGGTGCCCTTTAAATGCCATTTCCCACCCCTTGCTTTTAGGGTCTGATCCCCAGAAATTGGGGTCTCAGATAACAAGCGCGCCAACTCATCAGAGAGAATGGCCAATAGCTCAATTTCACCGCCCTCACCAAACTGCAATGCGCCATCATCGATAAATTTATCCAAACTAAAGCCCTTCAAGGATTTTAGTTTTTCAAAGGTACGAGTTGCCGCTTTAAATCGATGCAGAGCATAGAGGCGTACATCTGAAAATTCTTTAGCGGTTGCCACTAAATACACAACGGAGCCGCGAGTCACCATTGCAAGCGGATGCAGGCGTAATTCAATTACCTTATCACTCATGCCTTGGTAGGTTGCCTCAATCTGCTCATCTAGTAATAAAGCATTTTGGATGACTTCTAGTATCTCTTCGGAAATTAATGGAGGCAGCAATGGCAAAGTCGTTGGTACGGTTTTGACTTTGCCAGCCCACCTAGCCGTAGATGATTTCTTGGACATCATGGCAAGCTGCGATCTCGCCTGGGAGAACTTTGCTTGAAGCGCTCTTTGAACTGATAGGGGCAACAAAGGCTTGAGGGTATCTTCGACAACTACCAAGGACAAGGCTTCAGCCAAGGTAATGGCTGGCAGGTCCGCTGGCCTGTCAAATGACCAGCGCCATTTATAAGGCATCTGATCATCATCACACTCCAACCCAAAGAATTCCTGAAGGTCTAGCAAGTCACGCTCTACCTGACGCTTGCTAATCTCATAGCCCGCCTCAATTAGCCCCTCGGCCAATTGCTTAGCTGTTTTACCTTCGGTGCGCGTTGGCAAGAGCTTAAGGAGCTCCCATTGGCGAGCTAAGGAATTTCTAGTTTTATTTGAAGGCATTAGTTAGGCATTTCAAGTGAAGAAGCTTTTTAGGCGACTAATGTAACTGGATTAAGTAATGCGCTGCGATGATCTGCCAACAGGGATAACAAGTCATCTTGATAGATGTCTCTATTTTTCATTAGTAATTTAATAAT
>CAIYZI010000205.1 GCA_903930665.1 uncultured beta proteobacterium | reverse complement strand
GTGGATCTTGCTTGGGCTCATCCCGCTAGTGAACTTGCTGCTGATTTATTGGTATTGCCTTAAAGGTGATGTGACTTCAAATCAGTATGGTGAGGCGATCGCCTTCTAAATCCTCTTATTTTACACAGGCAATCTCTTGGGCGGCAGCATAAATGGTATGAGGATAAACAAACTGCCACTCAGGATTTTCAGGGGTACTTTGCACGACTGTGCCACTAGCTTTATTGCCTGAGTATCGATGAATAGCCAAAGGTCTGCGTTTACTTTGAGCGCAATTAAATTCCCATAGATAAGTTATTGAAGAGTAGGGTTTTTTAGTGTTGTGGGTTTCTGGCTTTTTAAAATCAAGCATGACCAATACCTATGATGTATCCCCAGTCTTTTCAATGGTGGAGCTATCGATATAGGCTTTAGCCCCTTGTACCTGAACACCAATCTGCTTCCATTGGGCATGAGCTGCAGTCACTGACATCAGTAGACTTAAGGCTAGTAGCAATCTTTTCATTTCAATACTCCCCAATATTTTGTATTACCTTCTTGCAAATACTAACAAGCTATAGGCTTTGTGATCTAAATGCTTTAGCGCTGATTTTTTCTTCCAGCACTTTTTGATGATGGGCTTGCATAAGTCTTTGATGGGCTGGACTTTTCCTTGTCTTAAACCAATAAGCTAAACCTAATCCCATAAACCAGAGTGGCAGGACATATAGCGCAATTCGAGTATCGTGGTTTAGAAATAGGGTGTAGGTCACAAAGACAAAAAATCCCAATGCGACATAGGGCATGACTTTGCTCATGGGCATCTTGAATTCTGATTCTTGATGGGCTGCTGGACGACGTCTGCAGTAGGCAATGTAAGAAATGAGAATCATCGACCAAATAAAGATGAAGATCATTGCCGCTACTGTTCCTACTAATTCAAAAGCATCCATCACGGATTCCATGGTTGTCAAAATCATCGAGACGGAAAGAATGAGGGCCGTACCGACAAAAATGCCACCAGTAGGAATTTGGTGCGTAGAGAGTTTTCCAAACATCGCGGGCGCATGATGTTGTTTTGCGAGTCCATAAAGCATTCTAGAGGTGGCGAAAATACCGCTATTGCTAGAGGAGGTTGCGGAACTCAGCACCACAAAATTGACTAATGAGGCGGCGCCTACTAGACCTGCAAGGGAGAACATCCCAACAAAAGGGCTTTTATCTGGAGAGATATCTTTCCAAGGTGTGACCATCATCAATACTGTGACAGTGCCAATGTAAAAAATCATAATGCGCCAAGGAATCTTGCGGATAGCATCTGGAAGCATGCGCTTGGGGTCTTTAGCTTCAGCCATCATAGTCCCGATAATTTCCATACCGGCAAAGGCGAAGATTGTTGTTTGCAGTCCCGCCATTAAGCCCTGCACTCCATTTGGAAAGATACCACCGTAAGACCAAAGGTTACTGATGTTGGCCTTGATTCCTTCTGGGGAGATGAAACCAGAAACACTTAACCAAAAGCCAATTGCAATCAGCCCAATGATGGCGATTACTTTAATAATAGAAAGCCAGAACTCAAGTTCACCAAATGCTTTCACGCTTAAAAGGTTAAGTGCAAGCAAAACGAAAATGGTTGTGAGTGCAGATATCCAGTGAGGAAGATTGGGCCACCAAAATGAGACATATCCAGTAATTGCGGTAATTTCCGCGATTGCCGCAACAATCCACGCGAACCAATAAGACCAGCCCACAAAAAATCCAGCTGAAGGCCCTAGGATATCTTCGGAGAAATCGACAAAAGATTTGTATTGCAAGTTGTGTACCAACAGTTCACCCATGGCCCGCATTACGAAATACAAAATAAAGCCCGTTACCCCGTAGACCAAAATGATTCCTGGTCCAGCCAGAGAAATGGTTTTCCCCGAGCCCATAAAAAGACCGGTGCCAATACAGCCGCCAATGGC
>CAIYZI010000204.1 GCA_903930665.1 uncultured beta proteobacterium | reverse complement strand
TGCGCATTCGTGCATTTAACTTTGGTACCTTACATTAGTAGTGCTGGTGAGTTAAAAACCAAGCCTACACAGCATTCTGTACAGAAATTACGAGAAATCGGCATCATGCCTACAGTATTGCTGTGTCGTGCTGATCGTCCGATTCCTGAAGATGAACGTTCAAAGATTTCTCTCTTTTCCAATGTGCGTGAAGAAGCCGTTATTTCAGTTTGGGATGTCGATACCATCTATAAGATCCCAGAAATGCTCCATGCCCAAGGAATGGATGAGTTGATTTGCCATGAGTTAGAAATCACCGCTAAACCAGCCGATCTTTCTGTATGGGCACATTTGGTTTATGAAATGGCTAACCCGCAACATGAAGTCACCATTGGCATGGTTGGTAAATATGTTGAGTTGACTGAGTCTTATAAATCCCTGATTGAGGCTTTGCGTCACGCAGGTATTCACAACCATACGCGCGTCAATATTACTTATATAGATTCTGAGCAGATAGAAAAAGATGGCGTGGATTGCCTCAAGTCATTGGATGCTATTTTGGTTCCTGGTGGTTTTGGTAAACGCGGTACAGAAGGTAAGATTTCTGCTATCCGTTATGCACGTGAAAATAATGTGCCTTACTTGGGTATCTGTTTGGGTATGCAGTTGGCTGTCATTGAATTCGCGCGTAATGTAGCTCATATTTCCCAGGCAAACAGTACAGAATTTGAACCTGAAACAGAAAGCCCAGTTGTCGCCCTGATTACTGAGTGGGTTGATCGTGAGGGGCGTGTTGAGAAGCGCTCGCATGATTCGGATCTTGGTGGAACCATGCGTTTAGGTTCACAACGTTGCCCAGTAAAAGAAGGAACCTTGGCTTATCGCATCTATGGCGCTGAAGTGAACGAAAGACACCGCCATCGTTACGAAGTAAACAATACCTATGTTCCTCGCTTGGAAAGCTCTGGTTTGATTATTTCCGCAAGAACTCCCAAGGAGTCATTGCCAGAGATGATGGAATTACCGGAATCTATGCATCCTTGGTTCTTTGGCGTGCAATTTCATCCAGAATTCACTTCAACTCCCCGTGATGGCCATCCTTTGTTTTCCACATTTGTTAAGGCCTCTCTTGTTCATCAAGAGGCTTCAGCGTCTGTAGCTAATTAACAAAAAATCAAAGACGAAGAGAAAGCAAGAATCGCCAATGAATACTTTGAAGCTTTGTGGATTTGATGTAGGTTTGCAGCACCGTTTCTTTTTAATTGCTGGCACCTGTGTGATCGAGTCCGAGCAATCTGCTTTGGACATTGCTGGCCAATTAAAAGAACTTACCAGTGAATTGCAGATTCCTTTTATCTACAAATCTTCATTTGATAAAGCCAATCGTTCTTCTGGATCCTCATTCCGTGGTTTGGGCATGGAAAAGGGCTTGGAAATTCTTGCTAAAGTCAAAAAAGAAATTGGCGTGCCTGTATTGACCGATATTCACGACATTAGTGAGATTGAGCCAGCTTCTAAGGTGGT
>CAIYZI010000203.1 GCA_903930665.1 uncultured beta proteobacterium | reverse complement strand
TCTTGCGGCAAGCGTCTTGGCGACGGCATTCACACCTGCTCGCCGCAGAAAAGGAATAGTGAAGCCATGACCCCACAAGAAGCGATCAAGCTGCTGCGCGATAATATGCAGACGATTTACGAATACTGGAATGGTGCATCAGAGTCCGCTGTTGATGCAATCGAAGAAGCAAAAGAGGTTGCCGGACAAGCCCTCGCCGCCACCGAGCAGGTGGATGATGGGATGGTGCTGCCGGAGTTGGGCGACATCACGCCGAAACAAATGCTCAAATGGTGCGACCTATATTTGCGCGACCTTGTGCCATCAGCAACGGACGATGAAGATAATCAGGCCGTTGTGAAAGCAATACGCGCAGCCATTGCCAAGATAGGAGAAGGGAAATGAGTGATATAATTCTTGACCAAGAAATAGAAAATATGGCTGACCGCCACTGGGAACTTGGTCGCGGCAAACATCGCTTGCTGGGTTAATCCGCAACCTGATAACCAATCCTAGCCAACCACCCACGTCATAGCCTTCAAAGCCAACTCAAGCATCGGCCTTGCTGCCTTAGTGGTTTCGTATGGATCAGACAGCACGGTATGCCTATCCCTGCTCAATCCCGTGCAGGTCGTCGGTACGGCCACAACCCGCCATAACTGGCGTTTGTCCTGCTCGATGAGGATTTTGTGGAGGGGTTGAACTTTCACGCTAACTTGCCCCCCGCTTTAGAGAATGCAGCCATAAGCACACCCATCGGGGTCGTCGGCTGACCATAGTGATTTCCTGCAAAAGAAGCCCAACGGCTAGAGCATTTTGTAATTGCGCTGCTCAGGTAGCCAGCATCTACATCAGCAAGTGCCTGACACTCCCTGATTAATTCTAAGGCTATTTTATCTTGGCTATCCGGTGAGAAATCAGGAAGTTTTAGGATTGCTTTGTAATAGTCGTAGATATGTTCAAGGATTTGATAGCGTCCGGCTGCGGTAGTTTTGATATTCAGTCTGGGGATAAAGAATGTCTTGCGGGGATGATCGGCATAGCTGGTGAAGGTAAGCCCACCAAAGAGCGCATTATAGCCTCTGTCGCCTATTTCCTGCGTACCCTCGCTTATGGCAATCGTGGTTAGAAAGGCTGCGCGGTTATCGGTTGGCTGCATCATTATTGGCTCAGGCTTTATAACCGCTGGCTTCACCGCCGGAGGATGCAGCCACGCGAGGAATTGAGACCAAAAGCCCATGTCGAACCTCCATCGTACAGCCCTTACTTAGCCAAGTCCTGAACCTGCGCCGATGTTTCCAAAAGTGCGCGTAAATCCGAATAATGCAGGCTGAAAATCAACTTCAAAACGGCGATAAATATAACAGCTAAGATTGCCTTAAATGTAAACCGCCCGAAATCGCGAAATTTTTCATCCAGCCATTGTTTCGTTATGGCATCGAAGATTTTCTTCTGCTCGTCGATTTTTCGCTTTTCGGAATCCAGCATGATTAGCCCTTAGGTGCTTGATTAAAGCTGTCGTTTGGAGGGGATACTGCGGCTTGAGCAACCGCCTGATCCTTGGTTTGCGGAGGGAAAGACGCGACGACTTGCGGGATGAAGCTCTTTAGATGCTCTGCATCGACGCCGATTTTGACCGCTAGCGCGTCAATCTGCTGTTTTCTGGTGGCAGGAACAAGCGACGTGACCAGATGACCAACCGGAATAGCTAAGGCGGTAAACATGCCCATAGTTAGCGGAGTTGCCGTGGTGAGGCCGAGAATGCCGATAGGGGGTATGGCAACGCCCAACGCCACCAGAACAGCTCCGAGAGCCACGACGAGAACAGAAGCTCCACCGCCAACCCAAACTGATTTGTCAGGCTGGAACAGGTTAAGGGCGGTTGTGATGATGCTGACGGCGTTTGCCATGTTACGCAACTTTCATTGGATTATGGATAGGATCAGCCATCTGGGTATACTTTCTTTCAAACACGTCTTTTGGATTGAGGTATTCATAACCATCAGACTGGCGAACGAGGTAGTCACCTTCTACGGGGATCATACGCGACAGCATTTCAGCCGTAGCAACGTAATTATCTCCGTTGCTTAGGGCTATATTCAAACTACAATCTGCATTCGCTTTTTCAGCGACGCTGACAATCTTGAATGCATCTACGATTACCGGATTTGCAACGTATTTCATGTTATCACCCTTAACCAGCAGTTGTTGGCGTGTCTGCCGCTGCGGTAGGTGCAGCGTTTCCCGCGAGCTCAGCCGCAGCCTGTTGAGCGATAGCCACTCCGGCCTTGATAGCCCCCGCCTCGGCGTTGTTTAGCGCCGTCTGCCCTTCTGCCGCCCCCGTAGTGAGGAAAGCCGCTTCTGCCGCTGCCACAGGGCTTGCACCCGTTGCCGCTGCCGTAGCACCAGCTGCAACAGCCGTAGTGACCGCATCCTTCAAGACCTTCAAGCCAGCCGTCAAGTCCTGCTTGCCGAGCGTGAGGGCGGTAGCTTGAATCTGCTGGCCGAGCGGGGTTAGGAAGTCGATAACTTCCTGTTCGAGGATAACGGCTTTCTTTTCCGTTCCGCCGAGGACACGTTCAAAGTAAGTTTCAATGCTGGTGATGATGCTCATGGTATTCCTCTGTTAGTTGGTTAAAGGCACGTTTTATTTCTATCCCCCTTGTATCAAATCAGCAACCTCGCTTACAGCCATTGTCGCCAATCGGGAGGTTGCGGGGTCGGAATTGGCCGAGGAGTTTGAGGAAAAGCGTCAAGATGTAATACTCACCAGTGCCGCGCCACAGGGCGGTATCGTCACTGTCTGGCCGTTTGTTATTGGTGTTGTTGTGCCTGACCATGCCGCGCCTTCACCGAAAGACGACCCTCCAAGTGTGGGATTAATCTCCGCGCACGACGCGCCGTTTAAGAGAAGAACGGTTCCGTTAGACCACGTCCCCGTTTCGGTTGGCTTGAATGTTAGATTGGTTGTCCAGTTATTGTTGGCGACAAGAATGTTGGCTTTGCTGTTTGAATTTAGGGTAGCAATCACACTAGCATTCGCATCAAGATTAGTGTTCGTAGTTGAAATAATGGTCTGCCCCAGTAACCGCGTGAAAAGATACGCGCCGTAAAAGACTGGGTTTGGTGTCCATGTTGTGTCACCATTTTCGTGGTAAAGATTGTAATACGATCCGATATGATTGTGGTTGCTGTACCCGATATACCCTAGTTTTGCTAGGATCGAGGAAACACAGATGTACCATGATGCCGATGCCATGCGATCATTCAGCCCCGGCAGTCCGCCCCCAGCCACTGCATTACTTTCATTGATGCGCATATTCGAAGCATAACTTGTGTAGCTTGAAAAATCTCCATTGTTGCACGATGTCGTCATTTGCTGAAAAGTCGGTATGGCTGTGGGTTGTCCATAAGGATAATAATGTCCCGTTACCGCCGTCATTTGCGCAGGTGTTCTGTCTGTAGCGTTTTGATATGCTTGGATTACGCCTCCACATCCGGTGCAAGCTACTTCTGGCCCCTCAAATGTCGCGCTTGAATTGACTGCAAGAACATACGCTTCAGCGGCATTAAAGATCGTTCCATAAGCCGCATATCCAAGACCCCATAAATCAGGTTCGTTGCCAATGGCAAAGCTCACATTACCAACCCCCATGGCATTGATGATATAGCCAGCTTGTGTAGCCGCCACAGTCGGGTTGTTGGCGTAGCCGTCAAGCCCATAGTGCATTTTGCAACCGACATTTTGCGTAAAACCGGCAATATCATTTGCGATGGCTTGGGTAAGCGCAGGGGGAACGGTGGTATCTTCGCTACTTCCGCCGTAACGCAGAATACAACCGTTACCTGTAAACAAAGCTTTGAAAACGTTGATAAGAGATGTGTTTGATGGGACATAAACATTATCGGCTATGGCATCAGATAGTTCGATGCTGGCTCCGATAAAATTTATTGGTATCGTGAAGCTAGTTGACGCTAAATTTGCCTGTATCGTAGCCGTTTGTGTTGAGGGGAGTGGAATGCCGACATTACCGCCGCCGAAAAGCGAAACAGCATAGGCAAAATGTAGATTTGCCAGCCAAAAAAGACAGGATAAGAATATCCTCATAGTTAGAACCCCTCAATAAATAACCAGCCTGTTGAAGTTGTACCCGTCACGGTCATGGCTGTGGTGCCGATTGATGTGACCAGACTTGTAGCCAGACCGCTTGTGCTGTCGACCACAGGAGTGTTGGTAAATGCGGCTGGAAAGGTATACGAGGCGGTGCCGTTTAGAGCAGTGAGATAGACCATAGCTTTTTTGTAAGCCGTCCCTTGAAACGGCATACTGAACGCTGCCGTACCCGATACACTTCCACTCACATTAGTTGTGGCACTTCCAAAGGTCGATATGATGCCACCTGTAAAATTACCACCTAAAGTAAGACTGCCAAAAGAGTCGATATGCGCGCGCTCTGTGCCATTACGCCAAAAATCGAGAAAATTTCCGTTACTGGCAGGAGCAAGGTTAACACCGATTGCTGTGCCCAATGTGTTCCATCCGGTAACAGGAGTGCTTGTACCGAGAACGGCAAATTGTGGTGTCGTGGTTGTCCCGGTGCCCCCTGAGTAAAAATTACCTGTCACCTGCAACGCAGGTGTTGAGGCAACTCCGTTCGCTGTGACGTTAATTGGTGTTCCAAAATTATTGAAGAAGGCGTACCACGTCGATCCGTCCAGTGTGTAGATATACGCAGACTGTCCTTGAGATAACGTAACAGTTGAAAGAAAATTATTAATCGTGCCTGAAGCTGGGGTAATCGTCACAAGCCCTTGGCCTACGTTTAATTCAGTATACCCCCACCCAGCCGGGAAACCAGTTGAGCCTGCCGTAGGCAAACTAACTGCGACTGGAGATGAATCGCTGTTAAGCACTACTTTGTTTTGGTCAGTGGTTAAGATCGTGCATGAAGTCACCTGACCGCAATTACTGCTTATAGTGAGAGTGCCTTGTAAGACACCGCCGGAATTAGTTAAATCTGCGCCCAACGCAGTCGCCGCCGTCCCCCCGTTCGCTACGGGGAAGACGCCAGAGATTGAGCTAGTGCTGACGCTAACTGGCAGAGGATTTGCTGTTGAGTATTGCGTAAAATATGGCGCACTTGTTCCAATTGAACCGGGGACAACGGGAGTTGCCGTGGACTGTGCCCATGCTGGACATGCAAGAAATAATAAAAGAGTAAGAATTTTTTTCATGGTGTAATTACCAACGATGCAGGAATGGGGTGAGCAGAAGAGTATTTTATCCAACATGACTGCATGCTCCCGCTGCAACCGACTGTTGTTAAATAACCCATGACGATAGGCATAGCGGTTGATTGGCCAAACGCTATTCCTCCGGTGAATGAAAGAACCGCAATGATCGTTATGATAAGGTTGAGTTTCATAATTTACCTTAAGTAAGTTTGGAACGTAAATTGACAATCTGTGCATTCAAATTTTGCAACCACCCATTATCAATTCCTAATGTGGCCTCGCGCATACGACGTGGCGTTGCAGTAATTTCCAATGCATCAATTTGAGCTTTAATAGAAAGTTCGACAGTTGGCGTTCCATTAACGATCTGTATGACGCCTCCTTGTGCTATACCTTTAAGGAGCGTAAGGCGTTGCGCGTCCGTTACATCAACAACGTCAGACGGCAAAAGGCTCGCGTCTACAAATTTATAAAATTGCTTGTTTGAAGGTGAATACTTCCAGTTCATGATAGCCTCGCTGAGGAAAAGTCCACTGTGATATTAGCAATAACAGCCGATGGCGTTGTGAAAGTCGTTATGCCAAAATATCCTTGGGCGTACTTATTCCCTTGGTCTATGTACCAATCCCCGATGTCGCAGACGACTTTGTTGGCGACTTGGGTTGAAACCTCAGGGCCGAATATCCCCGGTGCGCCGAGATAGTCCACAAACTGTAAAACAAGCCCAGGTGTGGCCGTTGTATATTCGATTTTTCCCGTGATGCTCTTTATTGTTCTTGTGACTTGGCAAAAACAAATGGCTTCTAAATCAAGCTCATATCCATAATAAGTTGCACCGGGCGTCCATACCGTAGAGGGAAATGTCCCCGAATAAGGGGTCAAAGTGGGGGCGTTAAGATGGACTAGAAAATCAAGCCGTTCGTTTGAATTCTGAATGTAATTTCCTACGCCTAAAAATGTTCCGAAAGCCATTATAGGCTGACTTAGATAATATATATCGTTCGTCGTGCCGTTAAGCTGCAATCCTACTTCCAAATACGTACAGGTCGAAGAAACGGTAAATGAAAATTCAAGCCATTGATAACCGCCAACGCTAGACCCCGTTCCGTTCGTGGGAGCCGTATATTGATTTCCGCTATCGTTGACGAATAAAGTCCACGTTCCTGATCCACCTTGCGCTTTCTGGTAAACCCAAGCCCCAAAAACAAGAGTTCTTCCTGCCAGTTTTTCCACATCATTCGGGCTAAGCGACGAATAATAATATTCCGTTGAATTAGAATCTTTTCTAAACCCGACGCTATAAGGACTTCCTGCTTTTTGATTGATGGAAAAATCATCACGCCAAATTATCAACGATGAAGGATTTTTAGTCCAACCATCAAAAGCAGCACCACCAGAAGCCCCGGTATAATCGCCAACTGTTATCAACTGAAAGTTTTTAGCGGATGATGTTGAAGCTTTACCCGCCCACGGCAAATTGGCGGTAAACGAAACGTTCGAAGAAACTGCCGTTATTCGCATCGGTGCTAAAGTGATCGCTGCATCGCCTGCGCTAAATAAACCGATATCGCCAACTTTTGCTTGCTGGGTATTGGCAGTATTAAAAACGACTGTATTGCTGCCTGTCGTAAAACTTGTAACCGCAACGACATTTTGCGTTCCAGTCCCTTGGCTGTTCATTTTAGTAACAGAACCCATGCCCGTAGCTACCTGCCATTGCGTGTTGGGCAGAAGATTTTGCAAAACAGCACCTTTCGCCGTTAAAACATTTTGCACAAACGCATCCGTGGCAACCTTCGTCGTCGCATCGCTGTTGGCTTGCGTGACCGCCGTGGTTCCCGTTGCAAGAGTAAGTGCCGTTCCGTTTACAAATGCCGTTGATGCAGCATAAGCACTGCTATCTCCGACGCTTCTTGTCGAAACTTGTGCCGAGCCGCCTGTAAAATTATTAGTGCCAGTATAAACATTATTTCCGGCAAGCGATACACAGCCAAGATTGGCCAAAGCTGTTGCCGCCGAAGAAGCCCCCGTACCGCCGTTGGCGATTGAAAGCGGTAGAGGTGTGACTGGAATCGTTGCGGGAAGAGCCAACGACCAATAGCCTACCGCAAGATCATTCGACCATGACGATGAAGATACGTTTGTTTGTGCGCATAAATAGTAATTAAGACTGTCTAATCCGTAACTTCCATCCTGAACCATATCGCCATAATTATAAGACGTGTTTGGTTGCCAGATACCGCGTATTTGCCCCGTCCGTGCGCTCACCTGCTGAATTTGCATTTCAAGCGTATCAAGGGCAGCTTCAACGACCTGAGGATAAAAGTTTCCCTGATTGGTGAGGCTGGTATTTTGCTGCAACGGCAACAAGCGTGTCACGTTTATCGATGTTCCGGCGGCAATCGGTGAACCTGAAATTGGATATTGTAGCGTACCGCCGATACCCCAAATCATCCCTGTTGCTGGCGGATTAATCGAAATGATGTATTGTGTCTGAGGAATTACGGTAATTATGCCGGATGAATTTGTGTAAAAAACAATGATATCGCTTGCGGCATCCATAACGAACGGAATGTCAAAAACATTCGTTGCGTCATTACCCTGAAAAACAACGGAATTTTGGGAAGAAGAGATAGTCAAAGCCGCACCTCCGGCGAGGAAATTTCAACGCCATATTAACATGTAAGTGCTTGAAATTCCATGTGTTTTAGTGTTTGTGTTTATAAATGTTTATGTGTGTTTACGGATTATTATGCAACCTTTCTTTAATATCCGCCGCCTTCTCCATAATTTCAGGATTTTTAGAAGTTAAATAACCAGCACCAGCATTACGTGATGATGTGACTGTTCTATCAATTTCTCTTGATTGGTCATAATGAGAAAGTTTTTCAAAATCTGGTTGCTGCAATAAACCAGTTTTTTCTTGATTCCAAAGCATGTGCCTCAAAGTAAGACCAGATACGACGGCATATTCGTGATACTGATCTGGCGTTAAATTAACACCCATAATTTCCTTCGGAACTGTAGAAATGCCAATATCAAGTTTATCGAGCTTCTGAACAATCGGATCATTTTTGTCCCAAGCCAATCCCATGTTTGTTCCGCTAGGCAATTCTCCGCCTAATACGTTTACCTTTGGATCTAGCATGTAAGAAACAAACGGAATACGATTAGCTATCTTTGGCGCAAGCCCATACAGATTATTAATTCCATTGCTTGTCGTTGATCTCGCAGTCGGATCAACTTGTTGCCTGACCATATTTAATGCAGCCGAATAAGGAATGAACCCTGTAGCCAAATTTTGAGCGTAACGCCATCCTGAGTCTTGATTTCTGAAAGCCTCGACAAGTTGAGACATTCCATTGAGCCACGTATCGCTTGTGATATTTTCGGCAAAGCTAGCGGCAATTCCCATAGCTATATGATGCGTATCACCTTCCGAAAGAGAGTGAATGCCATCAGCTAAATCAGCGCAACCGCCAACAATGGGAGACATTTCACCAAGCCATTTTTTATAAGGGATATAAAGATTTCCGATTTTGATGCTGTATGGTTTCCATCCACCAGCAATATCAATGGCGCGTCTTTTGTAATCAGTTGATCCACCACCAGTAATAAAGCCAGCCATAGCCATTCCAAAAGCGGCTGTTCCAGCGGTTGCCCCAAGCATCATCTTGGCACCAGCATTCGCTCTAGCAATATCCCCGTTCTTTCCAAGCAAATCGTCGCGGACAGATTTTTTTAGAATCCCCAACGGTGTGCTTTCAATTAACCCCTGATCGAGCATGTTCACGCCAATTTTTGCAAACGGCATTGCCAAACCAGTTACAAGCCTTAACCCAGGAATGTTGGGATTTGCTATAGATGATAACATCCTGTTCATTTCTTGGCTTGATGTTTTCATATACATAGCTTGAAGTGATTTTTCGTGAGCATCCTTCATTACATCCATAGGAGGACTTTGGGTGTATTTCACAAGATGCTCATTCATAGCATCGCCAGTTAGTCCTTTGGACACACCATCCTGAAAAGCTTTCTCGGCTATCCGCATTTCGTAATTTACCGAATACGAAAGAGTATGAATACCTGCGATTGATCGTTCAGGGACAGTCAGGAAATGCCCAATATCCCCCGGCAATGATTGTTTGTATCCTTTATTTGACTTATCTATTTCACTCAATAAATACGCATGAATGGCGGGATATGAAGCTTGCTGTTTTGCGGCAGACTCTTTGTCTGCACTACGAAGAGCAAGTGTTGCGTCTATATCCGATTGCTTAAATTTATTGGCCTTGGCCTCAACTCTCGCAGCTTTCAACAAATCGTTTCTGCCGGAAAATCTATCTGCAAATACTTTATCAAGGGCTTTGCGTGCTACGCCCTCTTCCGAACCGCGCATAAACGGAATACCGGATTTAACTGCTCCCCATGCGGCAGGGAAAGCATTCATTGCCGCATTGTTAACGACAGTCAGCATGTGAGGTATTTGCGCTAAAGTCACCCGTTCCTCATCATTCCTGATTGCGCCGATCATTGCAGCATAAGGAGTGTTTATGAGGATGCGCCCATAGGCTTTAACAAAAGTGTTTGAAAGATAGGCAAGATGCGTAAGCGGATTTGACAGGATATCGTTTCTATAAAATGCAAGCGTAGCATCTTCAAATGCTTGATATCTTCCTTTACGCACATCCACGGCAAAATCTGCTTTGGCTTCTGGTTTACTAATTGTATCCATAAGTTTAGCTTCTTCTTCCAACTGAAGAAGTGACTTACCTGTGACTGATTTTACGTAGGAAGCCAGATCAGGGATATTCTGTGAACCGACCACCCTTCGAAGGGCGTGCCCCGCATGTCCCCAATCAGATTGCAATTCGGCTCTTATTTCTGCTGCTATTTGAAGTTGTTGAGTTATACGAAGATATTCGAGCATGTCTTGCGGAGAGTTTTGAGCATCCTTTTTAAGTGTCGCTGATTTTTCCGCCAACTGTTCAATAAGTTCAAAATTAGCGTCAATAAGCTTAGCCTGTCTATAAGCAGGTTCGCCGTAACGCGCATCCATAATGTCTGAGTTATTGGCAACTAATTCATTGAGTGCCGCCATAGCATCTTCAGTGCCGTTAATCTTATCCAAACGAAAACGCTTGCTGCTTTCATCTAGGAAATAGGGCTTGCCTCCGGTTGGATGTGTGGTTCCGGCTGCGGCCCGTTCTTCGGCTGTTGTTGCACTGACAGCGGCATTCCTGCCTGGTTCGCTTGTTGCTCCTCTATCGACTGCCCGTGGCTCTGGTCGTAATCCATCGCCTTCTGCCGGAGTTTTAACTCCGCTTGCGCCGACCTCGCCAGATTGTTCAGTAATGCGGCCTTCTGTGGCGGAAGGCTCGGCTGCTGAGCCTGTTGTTGCAGGTTCTCCAATTCCTGCTGGACTTGTTGCATTTTCTGTCGTTGTGACATTGTTCTGCTCCTTTAATTTTTGACGTTCGGCATTTATATTGTCGGCAACAGCGGCAGCGTCTTTTGGTTCAGTTTCTTTGGCGTCGGCTTCATGCAAATCGGCAAACTCTTTTCCAGTCGTATGTTCTTTCGCTATAATAGTTTCATCACCACCGCCAAGCATACGGTCAAAAAGCTTTCGAATATCATCATTAATCTCTACCTTTTGATCCGGTATGTTTGTAACTGATTTATAAATATCAGTTAGCATCTTTTTCAGTTTAGCGAATATATCCGCCATTGCCTCATTAGGAGCATGGCCTTCCAAGAAGTATCTTTCGACACCACGCGCAAAAGACTCATGCTGTGAACGTGTAAAACCGCTCCAATTACCTTTCGATTTACCGAGCCATTCCCTGATTTTAGCAACATCATCGACAAGTTGCTTCGGTGCGCCTTCCTCGGCTGCATACTTAGCCATAATATCAAGAAAATGATGTGCGCTTTCATGAATAAACGTTGACGCATCCGCACGTTTCATTAGACGAATTATTGCCCTACCCGTATTAGAAATATATGCTGGTATGTACGATCCTTTTGCCTTCTGTTCCAGACTTCCCTTTTGTGCAAGTTGAGCAACCCGCTCACCTTGTTTAATAACATCGGCACCTTCATTCTTATACCAATCCGCAATCGTTCCCTTTGTGCCGCCGTAAATGTCGGACATGCTTTGCAGAAAGGTTGCAGTGATATGTGCGGTCGTCTGCGCTTCTTCCAAACTTCTTCCAGCGGCTATCTGTTTGCTAACAATATCGCCAATCACTGAATTTCTCATTTGCTCTTTAGATGTTTGTTCCTGATTTGGCTTTTCCCCTATTACATCGCCAAGATGCGCTTCCACATTTTCTTTAGAAAAATTGAATTGGGGTTCTGGTACAGTTTTTGTTTCAGGAAATTTATCGGCAGCGTCACGATAAGCCTTATTTACATCATCCGCTAAACCTTCTCTTTTCTTGGACAGGTCAATTATCCGATTTCTGACGGCTTCCATATCGGGCGTATCTGCCATTTTTTTATCGGCCAAAAAATCATCAAATGCTGTTTTAGACTGGTCAATTTGAGAACGTAAATCGGCCAATTTTTCAGATTGCTTATTGGTCAATTTATCTTCAACACCATGGACTTTATCCAATATGGAATTTATCTGTTCATTATTGGTATTTGTCAGATCATCAACCTTGCCTTTTGCGGCAACCACTTCGGGATCGCTCAATATATTATCATCACGCTTTTGAGCTAAATCGCCAATCCATGTATGAAGTCGTTGAAGTTGAGCAGTTATGGGGTCCCACTTAGAAAAAACTTCTGGGTTTATCTGTCTGGCAACATCATGAATTGTTTGAGGAGCACCGCGCTCCACATTGATAGGCGGAACCTCATGATCTGGAGCTATCATGCCAATTATGTTCATTCTGGCTTCTGCTTCATCAGGTTGTGTACGCAATGGTTCAGAAAAATACTTCTGCTCTGTTCCCGTCGCACTTGCGTCATTAAGACGAGTAATTTTCTCAGGTGTTTTAATAAAAGAACCACCTCCGACTACCATTCCTATCTGTGCAACTTGCTGACCAAAATTAATGGCATCTTCCTTGCTCATTCCGGCTCGTTCACCTATCTGTTGAGCGAGAGGACTAAAACCCAATACAGAAAACGCCACTTGAATAGGCGTTGCACCAGCATTCATCATGACTTCAATGGGGTTTTCTATGCTCACGCCATTTTCATCAACGGGTGGTGGAATGTTTTCAAATGTTGTGCGAAGCTGATCCATATAGGCGCTCTGCGCAAAAGCCGTAGCGAATGGTTTTATAATATCGTTTGCAAGATTATAGAAACTAGCGGCATTTTCTTTATAGGTTTTTGAATTTCTGAACTGACTCAAATCGGAACTAATTTGTTCTTTTGCCGAAGCATCATAAAGCGGAACTTTTGATGTAACCAAATTTATTACATCATTGTTTATTGATGCGCCTATATTGCTTACCCCCGTAAATAAATCTTTGGCGGCACCACCCAATGCGTCAACAGTTTTGCCGACTTCCATCATGGCTCTGGCATTATTTGGAGAAAGTTTTATAAGCGCATCAAATGCTTGTTTATCTTGATCGTTCATTGTTGCTTTGTAAGAATCAAATTCTGCTTGTTGCTGAATTGGTTTCTGTTCAGCGGCTAATTGCTCTTGCACTTCCGGCTTATTTATGTGTGCGGAAATATCTTGCGTGAAGGATGCAAGATCGGTGTTATTTTGTTCAGAACTTTTTTGAGCATCGGCAGCAAATGCGCTTAAATCAGATTGTTGTTGCTGATCTTGCTGCGCCGTAGCAACTTGAGAATTAGATTCAGACGGAGTGGCAGAAAGGTTGCGCGTTTGGTCTATAGGCTGCTGTTGTGGTTGATTTACTGGCGTTGGCTGTTGTGTTACGGGAATTGCCGCAAGATCACGAGCAACTGGCTGTTGAGTGTCCTGTGATGGCTGTGTTGGCTGAATCGCAGATTGATCGTCCATTACTTAGTTTCCACTGGAACTTGCGGTTTCGGTTTCCAACCAAGCGATTTAGCTTCTTCCATATACTTCTGCAATTTTACTGGATCATTTTGAACTTTTGAAGCGTCATACAATACATCATCAACGCCTCTTACTTTAGGTGCTTGCGTGGCACTCTCAATGATACTTTGTGCTTTTGGAACAGATATATCTTTTACGGCATTACCGATAAATTCCTTATTTTTAGGATCATAATAATCAATTGGAGAAATTCCAGCTTGATCCTTATCTGATGCTAATTGTGGCAGCATCGACATAACCGTATTTAGTTTAACAGCGGCCTCGCCTTTATTATCAGAATAACCCAAAGTCTGAGCTTTTATAATTGCATAAGCTGCCGCCTTTCTTTCCTTAATATTATATTCATCGTCAATATCTTTTCTAGCTTGTTTAACCCCATCACCATTAAGCATCCCTTTAGACATGTAATCGTTGAGCTGCGAATATGTCGTGAGTTTGTGGTTAACAATATCCTCTTGAACTTGCGCATAATTTGAACCGTATTTCGTTGGGTCAGGCTTTCCCGCAGCTTCACGATTAATCTTAGCCATTTCGTTTGCCGATTTCATAGCGGCATCATCACGTCCCATGAATGTACGCATTTCCTGTGTTATGCGGGGATCATTCAAAGAATAGAAATCAGGCAAGGATGTTACGTCATGTATCTTAGCGGACTGACTGTTTTTATAATCATCGGCAAGCTTTGTAAGTGAAGCCCTTTGTTCATCCAAACCTTTTTTTGCTCCATTCACGGAATCTATTGTCGGCAAAGCATTAGCTCTTGCGTAATAAGTAGCGGAATTATCCTCAAATTGTTTCAACGCATCTAGCGGATTAGATGTTGGCTGCATGGTAACGCCAGATTCTTGATGCGGCTGAATAAAAGCTTGCGCCAAATCTTTTTGACCGCCATTTGGTGCAGCCGTATTGCATGCTACATAACCATACATATTATCGCATTTTGCCTGTATCATATCGGTAAATTGTTTAGCCGTCATAGTGGCGTTTCCACCATTTCCGATCAAAGCTTTGTAGGCGTAATTTGGTTCGTCTTTGGTGTTAAATTGAGACAGGACATCAACGGCTTTTGCATTTGGCGTTTCTTGCGCTGCTTTTAATAAAGCTGGCCCTCCACCAACTCCTTGCTGATACACGGTATAAATCTGCGCAGGTGTAGCGGCACCATTAAACATTTTGTTGGCTACTTTGGTAGCTTCATCCTGTTTGATGGCCTGATTATTAAATCCATCTTCCACTGTTTTTGTTGGCAGATCCTTTACGTTTCCAACATTGGGATTGCCATCGTGACCAAATGATGATTCTAAACCAGTAATCATTAAAGCTACATTCGGATCAAGATTGCGAGATTGCGCAGCTTTCACAACGCCAGCTTTCACATCAACCGATTGCATTCCGCCCAATGCAGGTGGAGGCATTGGTGATCCACTCATAATCGCAGCTACATTGCCTTGATCAGTATATTTCTGGTTTTCGGCATGGAGATTTTTTTCAATCTCAACTTGTTGCGCACCGCCGATACTGTCTTTGTTTTTCTGATAGATACTATTGGCAAAATTTATATCCCCACGCAAGATACTGGCCTCAACTACCTTTTGCGTGATCTGTCCAGTTACTTGCCTTGAACGTTCATCAATAATGGCCTTACCTTGCGGATCATTCGGATCAATTCCCTCATTGTGAACAGCATATAATGTAGATTTACCAACGGCTGATTGTATGGATTGATTAACAACATATGGATTGCTGCCAGCCGTTACCGCTATATCACCTTGCGCTCCGATAAAAGCATCCGATGAATTTTTCTCATATTGATTCATTTGATCATCTTGATGACGCATTAAACCGTCTTGCAAATTAGTGATATGCCTAATCGAAAATGAACGAACAAGATTTTGCTGATACGGAGGCAAGTCTTTTACCGCATTTTGCTGAACCTGATTTAGAGCATCTACTGTTGGCTGATAGGCATCAACAGCGGCCTTTCCTTTAAGTTGATAATAATCGCTTGATATTTTAGTCGTTGCCGGAACAAGTTGATTTGAAATAATATCATCGGCATGAGCTTGCGCTGCCATCTGTGCGTAATGTTGCCCAATATCAACGCCCGTATCCCCCAACTTCGAAACCGCAGCTCCAACCTGACCGCCGAAATCCTCAGGCGAGGCATGAGTGCGCAGTTCGTCATTCGGCACCCCTTCTGCCGGGGTAACGCCTTGTGACGTACCGTAAGGATTAGCGTCTGGAACTTGGGCTGAAATCGGGGGTGCCATAATTCTCTCAGGACGTTAAAGTGCCGGAATTGTTGCTCATGTAGGGTTTCCAGTTTGATGTTGGAGTCGATGCAAGATATTGACCTCCATCATTGGTAACATCTTCGGCTACAGCGGCAGCGCGTGATGTTTGTGTTGATGAATCAAGATAATTATCACCACCGCCACCAAACTCAGCAGCCAGCGCACCGCCCTTTAACCCACTCGTAAGCGCATTTGTTAACCCCGCCACCACGTCATTGCCAGCTTGCGATTTATCCAGCCTCGATTGCGCCATATCGCCAGCCGATTGAACTTCAAACCCGTAAGCCTGCCGCGCTGCATTCGAACGGATGTTCATCTGGTTAAGCTGCCCGGCTTCGGCGGTTCCTTGGCGTACTGCTGCTGCCGATCCGCTATTGACATCGACGTTGTTGCCAGCCTGACCTGCCTTCTGCGCGCCAACCGTAGCTCGCGTCTGCAATCCGGCTATACCTGCTTTCTGTTCACCTTCAGCCGCCGTCCATTCCGCATTCTGGGTTGCAAGAGCGGCATTTTGTTCTGCAATCTTGGAATTATAAAGCGCGGCACCGCGACCAGCAAAGCCCTGTTGAAGTGAACCGGCAGCACCAACCGCAGCACTTCCATCCATCAAAGTTTGCGCGTTGGACAAATCCATTTAGGACACCTTCTTGTAGAAACGACTATACATCCGTTTCATCTTACCAAGAGGAACGGGTTCGTCCAATTCAAAACCGGATAGTTTCAAAAGTTTAACAGCCCCTATGTAGGAATTGTCCACCCAATTCTCTAAAACAGGCCAAATTTTAAGCATTTCTTTTACTTCAGCGCGGTAAATACGCGCATAAACATGCGGATTTACGCCTCTTGCAATAGAATTTGTCACGAGCCAAGGCTTCCCTAAAACGCCAAGTAACGAACCGGAAACGCCCCAACATGCAGCAATCTCCCCATCAATAATTGCTGTTTTGCGTAACATGCTCTTTTTCCATGATCGCCACAACGAACGATGCGCTTTAAGGCCTATGCCTTCGTATTCCATCATATGTTCTATGTTCATCGTGCGCCCTAATTCTTGAACATGGGAGAGAGTAGCTTCTGTGATGATAATGTTGGTCATGTATCACCACCCGAAGAATAACTTACTTCGGCATCAATGTTCATTGGCAATGGGTACGATTGTTGAAAAGCCACCTGTCCTTTTTCATTCCAATCTGGCCCGATATTGATAAAGAAATCATCGGTAGCCAACGGGATAGGTTGCCCCATGGGAATATTTTGATTGAGTTCCTTGACCTGCACCATACCTGTCCAAGGGATATTAATTTGTCCCGGTTGTGCGGATGCATCTGGTTGATTACGTCCCACACTAAAGCCGCGACTATCATGGACGCGCACACCTACAGAAGGAATGTTTTTACGCTTTGTTTGTGTCGTACCAGTTTGAGAAGGGAAATCCAGTTTTAGCGTCTGCAACTGCGGCAGGAAAGGCAATCCTACCGTGATTTGCGAAGCAGTGACCGGCAACGTAATTTGACCATTAGAAACAACAGCCTGATTAATCACGCCGCCATCCGCCAATCCCGTTACCGTTAGTCCCTCAAGATGGTTAAGCCCCGTTACAATCGTTGTTGGCGTGGAAACTGACCATGTACCAGACACGGCAGGCACAGGCGTATTTGTCGGATCATTCGGGATTGTATCTGTAATGGGGATTGTTATATCCGCTACGCAAGCGGTTCCCGTTTGGCTAACGATAGTCGCCCTGCCATTGCCAACGCGCAGAACATCACCAACCATACCGGACGTAAACACATTTGATGAAGCCGTGAAATTTACATAATTGGTAATGATAGGATTGACACTGGCCCCGGTTCCCGTAGGATCGGTGATAACAATGTTGGTATAACCCGGCGTGTAATTCTGCCCATTATCTATGGGCGTGACATTCAAAATTGATGTGCCGGATAGGCTTACCATAAAAGTAGCACCTACTCCAGAACCAGTTGAATCAACTGCCTGCGCTACGGGATTTGTGTAGCCTGTTCCGCCTTCGATGGTTAAAGTTCTGGTGATATTCGATGTGCCATTGGCAGCCGCTGGATAGAGTGTGGCGTCAGGATAAGTCATTGGATAGGTCAAACCAGCATCGACACAAAAACAATCTTCAACATTCGCCCATATTCTGTTGTCAAAACGCTCATGGTAGTAGAGCCAGTATCCATTGACATAACGCTGGACAATAACATAAACGGCATCGATGGGCGGTTCCTGAATTGAGCACACCCCTATATAAAGGCCATTGGTATCATGCCGCGCCCATCCCTGCTCTTGCTGTTCGGCAATATAAGTAAGTGAAAGCAATGCCCCATCGTTACGCACCGCCCAGACAATCTTGTATGGTTTTTCGGCATAAGCCCATTGAACAATTTTATAGCCCTGAAACAGATGGCTTGAATAAACCGTAAGATCGCTGCCCGTATAAATGTTGGCAAAAAAGTTATAAACCAGATCGTAAACAACGCCGTCACTCTCACGCACAAACAGAATATGAAAATTGACGGGAATAGGTGGAACCGTCGAAGAACAACCATAACGGGTTTGCGGCTGTGCGTCTTGATCGGCAGGTGTAATTGCAATCGTGTTTCCACCGCTCAACTGCCAACCACCACTGCCTGTAAAAAGAACCATACCACCCGGCATCGGCGTCATAAACTGTATGCCGTCCACCTGCTGACCCCATGGCGTTCCGGTGATGGCATCGCTATCCACAGTCGGGATTGAAGCATCCATATTGTTATAGGCACCGGGTTGGGACATATAATAGGTATCGGGATTATTTTGCGTATTGGCATAGACGCGGCGTTCCTGAAAATAAGCAGCAACACCCGGATATGTACCTGTTTCCGGCCCAAGAATGATGGATACAGTTGCGCCACCAGAACTACCGCCCGCCGCACCGCCCAACAACGTCGCAGCACTTATAGTGCCGCCATAGGTTCCAACAGCTAACGTATAACTGTTACCGACCGTTCCGGCCGTACCATAAGTAATGTTGACCACAAGACCAGAAGCGGAATAATTGGCAACATTGATGCTTGAATTTCCTGAATTAGTTAGATCAGCGACAAGCTGATATATTGTTGCTTGTGCGGTACTTTTGATATTTGTCTGAGTGCCACTGGCCCCGCTTGTAACAAATGTCCATGTCACGCCATTCAATATGATCGTTTGTCCATTTGTGGGATTGGCACTGAAGGTATAACTACCCGTCGCCGCTATGGCCCCACTGCTTGTGATTGTTATAGAATCTCCAAGAACAAAATTCTGTCCGGGTTCTGCGATATAAAAACCGTTCAGTCCACCATTCAAAACAATAGGGTATCCGACAAATCCTGACCCCGTTGATGTATTTACGGTATAGCCAATCGTGGCTTGTGATAAGCCGCTTCCGGCAGATGTTACGGGAACTTCCGTAATAGCACCTCTGGCAAAAGGATTTGCATGTAAGGGAGGTGTCGTCGTAAAATCAGGAGTAATGTTGCTATCAACGAACGATGTGCCAAGTGCTGACCCAAGGTAGCCATAGGGAACGCCAATTTGGATTCTTTCTGAACCATCCGAACTGTAATAAGGCGTTGCCGCATAGATATTATAACTTTGCGCTCCGGCAACAGGACTCCACGTTATTGTATTTGATCCTTCATTTACCGATATATCATTGTTTTTCAAATTAATGATTGAGGAAGCTATGCTTTCTGATCCTGTTGCTGCATCAATTGCCGTTACGACATAGGAGTACCAAGTCTGAAGGGAACTAACCGAACTTTGCACCGATCCAGTTACATTCGTTGGTGGGCTGATTTGTTCCGCGAAACTTGTGGCTGTAAACGTCCAGTTCGTATTTCCGTTTCTCACCAGATCGTAAGGAGGATATTCCGTCAGCGTTGATTGGTTCCAGCATGTTAAGCTCATTTCATCGGCTGACTGGGTAAATTTTAGGTAAGGCAAATCCACAGCAGCATAAGGGGTTGTGACGGTGTAAATGCGGGCAAAAGTTCCGCCCGAAGTAAACTCAGGAAAAGTAATCGTATCAATCACATTTCCGAATAAATCGGTTAGCGTAAATGTATTGGTCGTCGCATTTTGCACAACGAACGTTAGACCATTAAATGCTGTCATGCCTCCTATGCCTGATCCGTAAACCCAATCGCCGTTTGAGTATCCGTGCGCGTTTATAGTGATAACACCAGGATCAGCTTGCGTGATGGACGTTACATTCTGTCCGGTTTCCGTGACATAAGCACCGCGATAAACGATGCGCATATAATAATCGCCGAACTCAAGATCATATTGCTGCTGCACATTAAATGCGAAAGGTATGGGACGTGGTGGGCCTGAATTTACAGGTGTGCCGCCTGAAACATTATTGACGGTTGCGCCACCGATAGGATTGCCCTGTTTACATGTGCCGACATACGCAGTTCCGGCGCGTGAGGCGTAACCACCTTGAAAATTACAAAATCCATTACGCATGGTCGATGCGCCGAATTTGTATTTGTCGTTTGAACAACGGCCCCAAAGAGCGGGTGAAAGTTCACCCGAAATAAACGCTTCTTGGATGGTTGTTTGCTCGGCCATGTATCACACAGGCCAAGGCATTTCGGAACAAGGCCCGTTATTATAGGCAACATCCCACGGGCCACTTTCTCCGCTGCGTCTCGCTATCCAATCAGGGACATGATCTTGTGTGATTGTGCCTTCATTGGCATCCATAGATCGTGCCGTCATAATTAAAGCATCAGCATTCTGGCGCGACATCTGCGTCAAAGCTTTATCACCAGAAACAGAGGCCGATAAAAACACTGCCAAAGACGCAACCATAGCTTGCTGAAACAAACTATCCCAAAATTGCGGGTTAGGTTGATTGACCGTGTAAATTGCTAAAGCACCGCCGAGATTGGTGTTAATGATCTCCGCAGGATTATTATTTGCATCGACACCGTAGCCAACTTCGAAAGGTATTTGATAGCGTTTGCCATTTTGCCAACCGACATAGTTATTGGTCGGAAAAATAGGCGTACCGCTGCCGTTTTGCAGTTGTGGGCGCGGAGGCACAAGCTGTCGGATAAACAGGCTATCGGATGGCACCAGATAACTGTAGAGCCACGGATTATCCGGGTATGGGGTAATAAGCCCCTGAGGATTGGTTGGAGTTCCGGGAGCCGATGCAACGAGACTAAGGGCCGCTTGGCGTTTGAGGCAGTTCCATTTAGCTGAACGCGCAAGACTCTCAAACGTACTTTGGAAGAAAGTATTTACAGCATTACTTTCCGTGCTGCCTTCGTTAAAAGACTGAATTTGCGCTCTTGCGCCAATACTTCCTAGGGAGCGGTTGGCAATGTCAATGATTGTTCCGGTGGCCATATCCTAGCCTCCGTATGACGATTGCCCTGCCATTGACTGGTCGGCTTCATCATTCTCCGCATCCTCATCTTCAATTTCAAGATGGGTAATTTGGAGATTCAAACAATGCTTTTCCCCGTAGCCTGTATCGTTCTTACTTTTGCCAACTACTTCGGCAAGAGCATGGAGGTGGACGTAATTGCCGACCTCACATTCAGAATCGTTGCAATCAAGGCCAAGCTTCTCAAGTTCATCGTTGGTCAATGAAATGCTGAGATTGTAGGGGTAGATGTTTTCCTGTGCAGGAATATCGCCTTGTTCCTGCTCATGCGGGGTCTTGGCCATGTGTTTCATGCCGTCAAACATTACGCCGCCTCCTTCAATTCAGAAGTTTCCACATGAGGAAAGCGGTATTGGTAATCGCCTATATGACCGACATCCTGAGTCAAATCATGATCGCACCAAAATTCAACGCCTTCCAAGCCAAGCTTTTTGAAGAAATAATGATCCTCGCCGATATAGATACCAGCACTTGGCGACCACATCACTTCAAAATGAGGACGAGGCAACGAAGCAAAAGCTGCTACTTCAATCATGGTACAAGCCAATGTCCCATAAGGAACACGCTCAAGACCATTCCGTCCGGTTGAATCAAGGCGGCTTAAGTCGTCCTTCAACACAACACCGCTGATTTTATTCTGCAATTTTTGGCAAACGTTGGGAAAAACAACCTGCTTATTGTGCTTAGCCAAACGAATGATAACGTCCGGCGGAAAAACCATATCATCATCAAACATGACAATATGCGTATGACCGTTCTTAACGGCATGATCGAGGATATTCTGCCGTGCTTGCGGCAAAAGTGATTGTGCCGCTCCGGCCATAATATCAACGGTTTGAATACCAACCTCATGACCATTCTTGAGGGCTGTCGCAATCGCCATAGCGAAGTTAACCCCAAACTGGGGTTTCCAATCCCTACAACTCGACACACCTACAAGAATTTTCATACAATTCAGAACCTTTAGTTCATCACGTTGATTTCGACGAAGTTTAACTGAATATCCGTCACAGCAGCCCCAGCCGTACTTGCATTACCAGTTACAGCGATAATAATTGCGCCGCTTTCAGTCGCAGTCGGATAAACAGGAATGCCTACACCGCCATGCGTTTGGCCAACAGCAATACCGCTTTCTTGCGCATATTGGGTATTCGAACCGGCTGCGCCAATCTTAAAGACATTGGCATTCAATTCCCAACCAACGCCACTTGCTGTCTGCAAAGCACTATCGGCAATGACAACGCCACCGCTTCCAACCGTGCCGCCAACTGTTGCGGTTGATGGGTTAAAGAAAATTTTAGTTTCTTTGTTGTGAGTGTTTGCCGCAAATAAACCAAGAGCTTGAATCGAAATGCCGCGATTACCAATTCCGTCAAAAGAATTTGCCGGAAGCGAAAAAATAGCCATGACATTATCGGCATTTGTAGCCGAGGGATTAATGGCGCTCGCAGCGGAATAAACCGCACGATAGATGTTGCCTTCTTCAAGAAAAGTACCCGTACCGCTACCAAATTGCGTCTGTGCGCTCGATGGGTCGTAACCACTGGCATTATTGTATGCCAAAGAAATCAACTGCATCGTTATGGTTGTAGCCGTAGCTAACGTTGTCAGGAAACGCGCAGTAGAATTGGCGGGAATAGGCCCGCTTAATCCCGAAAGAGTAACATTTAATCCGGCTGCAACGGTTTCCGCATAAATCGTCGTATTTACGATATTGACCTCAAACGATTGACCAATGATCGCATCCGCAGGGAGCGCCGCAATAATGTTAGCAGCGGTGTCCGTTGTATCCGTAAAAGCCGCAACTGGGCCGCTGCGTGTGATAATACGGCCAACGATAGCAGCAGCCGTTAATGTGCCATTGCCAACCGTCGTGATATTCGTATTGGCCGCAGGAGCCAACGAACCACCCGTAGCCAACGCAGCAATAGCACCAGTGGTGGTTTGTTCAGTCTGGCCGGACAGTTGGCCATTCGAAGCTACGCCGTTAACAAAAAGAACTTCTGAACCTGAAAGAGCCATGATGGTTTATTCCTTATTCTCGATTTTTGCGCCTTTGGTTTCCGCATCTTCGCGGCCAGAACCCATTTCATCTTCATGCTTTTTCAGCATCTTTTTCATTTCGCCGTGATGGCGCTCATGCATTTCATGCTTATCGCCACCTTTATGCATGGCATGTTCATGCTCATGGGCGGCGTGCATGGTGTGTCGGTCAAGATTATGACGCGCCATCATTTCCTCATGTATCGGTTCACCGCCGACCTGACCGTTTTCAGCCGTGGCTGTTTTCTCGGCTTTGGTTGGGCCTGGATTCTTACTTACACCAACTTTACCGTCCTCACCCTTTTCAAGCCGAGGGGAATTTTTATACATTGAAGCAGAACCGCGAGCCATATTTTAGCCTTTCGAGCCATAAAGTTTACCGACTACATTCTTGCCGGGGTGATGTTCTGATTTCTTGTGGTGCATTCCCTTAAGCGTTTTGGCTAAGGCAGCTTCACGACGAATGGTTGGGTTTTTCGAATTAGCTGCGGCATTAAGTTTATCTTCCGGTATCGGCTGATCTTCGCTAATTCCCAAATGCCGATGCAATGCGCCACGACTTCCTTTTTTATTCAGCGCGTTTGCAATCCATTTCGCCATTTCATCTCCTACGCCACCGATGCGCGAACGGCATCAATCGTTGATACCTTATCCATCGTGTTGCCCTTGCCGATAGCTGTGCCATCTTCATAAGGAACTTGTGGAATGCTGGTCATATCGACTGAGAACACGCTCTTTGGCTTCGGAGGAGCACCAAGGATCGGAACCTGCATAGTTTTCAGAACCATAACCAGATGCATGCGTTTCTGTTTTGCCATCTCATTGACGGTTTCCCACTTGTGCAGAAACGCCGGAAGCTTTTTAACATAAGCCCGTTTTGTTTGAGCCTGAAATTCCTTGCCGCCTTCATCATAGGTCGTAAGAAATTCTACCTTTCTGACTTTTGCAAGTTCATTCAAAGGAAACATGGCAAGATTGGGAACCATATCTGGAGTGGTTTCAAGGATAGCCCCAGCCAAGAAATGCGTTTCATCGAAGTAGCAGCTATCTTCCAGAAAATAAACCGGGACATCATCACGAATGACGCTCGGAATCTGGCTGAACTTCGGTGGAGCCGTATACATCTTTGCCATGTTAGTCTCCTTGAATTACAGTCCGCTTGGGAAGTTTGCGCCATACTGCGTTGCCTGCCTGAGATTCGGCGCATCCAGCAACAGGCTTGCGCTGACAAGCACGCTGATCGAACTGCCGACCGTATAGTTGAGGCGGTAGAAACGGGGCAAAGCACCACTCGCCAGCAAACCTTGTGGAACAGGCGGTACATAGAATGAAATTTGCGCTCCGGCAAACAACTGCGATGTTCCCGTTAAAGCGGCAGTCTGGAAGATTGTGTAATAGGTACCTGGTGAATAACTGCCGTTATCAGCCGCAACCTGTAGCGCAATCGTGAGTGTACCAGTGACGGTCGTGCAAGTACCAAAGGTGATATAGACTGACGGTTGTTCAACGCCATTGCCGCCGCCAACATCGAAGCCAAGAGCCGTGCTAAGACCACCAGCCCCGATCATCGCCGGGGCATTGGTCGAGCCAGCCCCGGTCACGTCATAGATGTTGGTTGATGCCGCAGTAGCCGTGACAGATTGAGCACTGCTGAAGTTGCAGCCGCTGCCATTTTCTAAAAAAGCCATGATCTTAAACTCCTTATGTTAGGAAACTGCACTTTCGGTATCCAACAGCGCATCGCAACTTCTGACCGGGGCCTCGCGCCAGAATTCGACAGGTTCACCAGCATATTCTTTAAGCGAGATCAGAACATTCTTGTCTCTGATCGCTTGAATATCCAAACCAGCGCGGCCAGTACGGTTGCAATACCAAGTCGGCATCGTGCCGGGCATCGGATCGCCGGGAGCATCGACTTCGGTAATGCCAAACATGCGGCGTGGCGAAGTCGTGATCTTGGACGACAACTGGATCATCAGCGAGTTCAGATCAGGAGGCGTTGTGCCAGCCAAACCTGCGGTTGTGGTGTCGATGTTGGCGATACGGCCAGCATACGTCCAATTCATCACGGTAAGACCCAACCACCATTCGAAATACGATGTGTAACCTTCGAACGGATTGCCGAATTGGTCATAAAGCTGACGGAACTCGCCTTTATCTTCATAAACAAGACCAGCCTGCATACCTTTCGGATAATGGCAGTAAATTGTGTGATCGCCCCAATCAACGCGCCAAATTGAAGTGTTGGACGATTGTGTACCGCCAGCGTTGATAACGTTCTTAGCCGTCTGCGCCGTGGTGGTTTCGAGCGAATTGTAATAAGGAGAAAGGCCAGTGAACTGCGAGGGGGTTGTGCCTTCGTTCGCGTAGAAGACTGCCGTTGCAACCTGCTGACCAAGACCCTGAATATGCATCTGGTCGGTCGTCCAGCGGATTTTTTCGAGGTTGCCGCCGAGACGGGCTTGTGCGCGGTCAATCTGCGAGTAATCGGTCAATTCGCCGATACCGAATTTCACACGGGCATTCATGCCTTTGGAAGCAGGAGTACCCTGATTATTGGAACGCCAAATGCCTTGGGGCAATGCGGTGTTGAGCGTCACCTGATTGCCAGTGGCTTCATTTGCTTCCTGCCAGATCATATCCTTGAGGATAGGATTTGCCTGTGCGAGAAGCCAAGCTACTGTGGCGACGGAGCCATCAGGATTAGAAAGCATTGCGTGATCTACAAGGTTGGGTAAGACCCCTGTGCCAAACTGATTCAAGGCCATGTTAGAATACTCCTAGTTGATTTGAATTTTTCATGCTGATTTCTGTCCGCCGTACAACGAATTGAGAATGCCCTTGCCAACCGGAGGCTTGTTCATTGCAGGCTTCGCACCCGGCAGCATTTTTGAAGATTCGTTTTCGTAACGAGCAATTTTATCGGTAAGATTTTTGAGAACACGGGCAATCGGTAAAGCACCTTCAACGCCGCGATCCTGAAGATACTGACGGAACTGTGTCATTTCTTCTTTTGATCCGCCGTGACGATTAAGCGAGTTAACAATGTCCTGCATGTTTTTGGTCAGAATTTTATCGTCGCCTTTGCCGCCGATAACGGGATCATTACGCAAGGCTTCAATATCTTTTGATTTCTGTTGTTCATGCAGCGACACAAAATAATCGGTTTGCGCTTTCAAAACATTGGCAACGTTTGTCTGGTAAAACTCAACCAGAGATTGCCCGATTTCCTGAGTAGCTTTGTGATCGCCTTTAGCCAGTTCAAGCTTACCTAGCAAACCCGTAAATTCGCCCAAAACCTTTTCGTCAATCTTGCTGCCTTCGGCAACTTTGAAAGGCTCATAGGTAGGAAGGATGGGCTGTTCGGTCGCAGGTTTATCGCCTTCCGGCTTAACTTCAGTCTTGACTTCTTCTGCCTTTGGAGCGTCTGGCGCAGGAGTTTCAACCTTGGCAGGTTCAGGTGTTGGTTCCGCGCTCAATAGCGCAGGAGCGGTTTCAGTTTTTACGACTTCCGCTTCATGTGGAGCGTCCGTCGTTGTGACGGGAGCCGCAACTGTCGTTTGCGGAATAGGAGCCGTTACAGCTGGTTCTGGCACAGGTGCTGAAACGGCAGCAGGTGCGGGCGATGTTTCGGTTTGTGGTAGTGTGGCGTCGGCCATATCAACCAAACGGCTAATTGAAGATATACAAAAATAGCACCTAACTTATTGAAATGCAACAGAAATTTATTAAATTTGACTTATGAAACTAATTATATATGATTGTTTTTACCAATACATATGGAGGTTGCAATTCCCATCGAAATTGAAAAAAGTTGGATGACAGTATCGCAATTTTGCGCGGCTTATTCCATTAGTCGGGCAACCTTCTATAAAGAAGTTCAATCCAAGCGATTGAAAATCACAAAATTAAAATCCAGCACCTATGTAACGAAAAAAAATGCCGATGCGTGGATGGATTTGATTGCTAGTTTGAGCGAAGAGAAAATAGAAAATGTCTGAGATATACGATCCACTTGCGACTATTTACGATGATATACCAGCCCCTAATTCCGGCATCAAAGACCCAGTCACGGGAATACGCGCAGAGATCAATACCGCAGAACGCCAAAAACTTCGCGCCGATGAAAGTAAACGAAAATCAGAAGTGGCCAAGCATGTCATTACTGATCTCATGCAGAACGATCTTGGCCGCGAGTGGCTGTACGACCTCATGCATACCTGCAATGTTTTTGGAACGCCCTTTACAGCCGACCGCGCCATGACTGATTATAATTCAGGCGCATTGTTCATCGGCAGACTTGTTGAAAATGATATCAAGCAATTTGCTTTCCTGAATTATCTTGTCATGCAGGAAGAAGCTTGGAATCGGCAGAAAAAGTGGGAAGATTTAGCGGCGGATAAAAAATGATGAATTTTAATGCCATGATGAATGAGAAAAATCACGTCATTGATTTTTATATTCAACCAATTAAGATATTTGGAATAACAATTCGCAAGGGCTATACAATAACAAAATTCATTAAATGCGAATGTGGAGAAAGCGCGGTAGACAGGCTGATAAAATCAGCCTCAAAACCAAATGTTCTTCTTCAAAAAGCGTGCATTCATATATCAGATAACATATTATATAGGGAAAATTTACCAACAAAAGTATGCGATGCACTAACTACTATACATCCGTCCGCATCTTCCACGCAACCTCATTCGTCCCCTGCAACAAAGCCTGCCGCGTCTGAGCTTTCTTGTGAGCAAGTTTCCGAGCCGAAGCCAGAAGATGCGCCAGCCCTTCGGTAACTCGCCCCCATCCCTGTTTCGGCGAAAACGCCTGCATCTCGCGGGAACAGCTCAGTGAAAGCTTTAGCCCTTCGATTACGCGTTGAAGGCTTTCGCTTTCAACCATGTCACGGGCTTCAACAAGAACGGGGCGTTTCATATGACGACTTTCGTTTTTTCCGGTTTTGGTTTCGGTTGCAACATCGGATCAACCGCTTGCGCTACGCAAAGGCTGTGGATGGCCTCTAGGATGGCGATGATGTTGAACCATCGGGAATCCTGATGGTGATGCAACATGTGTCTGGCCCCACCTGACGCTTGGTTCAATCCCTCAAGAAATTGTCCAAGGCATATTTCTTTGGTACGTGCAGCTTTCATTGTCCACCCAAAATCTGGCTCAAGGCATTTTTCCCAGCCCCAACTGTCGTTTGCGAAAGTGTCTGAGCCGCGTCGGCAGCAGTCGATGCCGTTTGCGCCAGATGCTGCTGCATCTGCATTTTCTGCATTTGCTGCTGCTGCTGTTCTCTTTGCTGGGCAAGCTGTTGCATCTTTTCAGGCCCATTCAAAATCCTGCTCGGATTTCCGAGAAGATCGTTCATCAATTCTATGGACGATACCGCGTCAAGTTTGTCTCTTGCCTCAGGATACAAACCAGCCAAATTACCGATGAAAGCCACCAGACGTTCAACGCCACCCAAGCTTGCCGCCTTTTGCGCCAAGGCAAGAACGCTGACAAAATCTATCGTAACAGGAACGCCCTTCAAGCCTTGCGGCTTTGGCTCAATCAAGCCGCGACGTTCCATAATGGCGTAAACACGTTTGAGCTTTGTGCGTAGATTTTCAAGTTTCGATTCAATCACCGGGCCGAGCACTTGAAGCCGTTCCTGCACGATGGCTGCCGATTGGTAGGCCGTAATTTTGGTGCTTCCCGGTTCCACTGCATTTTGGCTAAGTGCCATGAACATGTCGGTAAAAAATCCCGTCTTGATCCTAGCTTGGATCATCGCAATATCTTGCGTCATGTCCTGCAAATTAAACTGCTGAGTATAAAGCGAACGCATGCCTTTTGTCGGGCCAATGTCATTCGCAAACGTCACGGCACCCGGCAACTGCGATGAAGGCTGGTTTTTCATATCCATGCTGGCAATCAGTGGCGGACGCACATTCTTTTCAAGAGCTTCGGCTTTGCGGCGCGTTTCGATCTGAAGCTGGATTGTATCGGGCAATACATCCATGCCGACCGAACGGCCATAGGCATCATTCGATTGCGTTGACCAGCGTCCTACCGTGAAAGGGCATTCAAGGAAACCTGTAAAAGATAAAGGCTGATAACCGCCCTTGCCATAGCACCAGTAGACTTCACGATAGGTAAACTTGCCTTTGACTTTTGTTTCCTCATCGCCTTGAATTTCAAAGTTAGGCTCAATGGCATGGGCAACGATAACTTCCGTATCAATCTGACTGCCACCCTGCGCCCACAAAGCGCGAACTTCTGGCGGCAGATTGTCGGCACCAAAGAAACTCGCCATTTGCGCAATCGTCATCACAAACACGCGATAGAGCGTATCGACTCTTAACGTGCCGTTGCAAGCAACGTAGTATTCACCAACCGCTGGATTATAAAACCGCACAACGTCCGTTTCATCGTCATAGCAAATAGATGGCGACGTGCCATAGACGATCTCATCTTCGCATTCCTGAGCGAAAGAATTATAGAAATTGCTGGAAGCAAGAACCGTGTAAATCCTTTCCTCGGTTTCATCCATCCAAAGGCGCGATTCCTGATCAAGCTGATGGCGTTTATCGCTTGTCACCATTTTGAACCATGGACGCGACGGCGAGGCAAGACCACTGACCATGCCGCCCGCGCAAATACGCACGGCATAGGTAGCTGTAGGATCGACAATGGCTTGATTAATCTCTTGTCCACGCAGCATATTGTTTTGCGTGGGCCATCCACCAGCCGATTGTGTCAACCAGATCGACCGGCGCGGCATGATAAACTGCGCCAGATCCGACCAGTTTTCCATCCACCATGAATTACGCCAGTTTCTTAAAGCTTGGGTGCGTTGTTCGAGATAACCGCGAAGCTTCTGCCAAGCTTGCGGCGACATAACACGTTCCGCCTTTGCATCGGATTCGACTTCATCCGTAGGCTGTTGAGAAAGAAATAAAGCCCCCCCTTTGGTATAATTGGGAAGATCATCCTCTTTTTTTTGTATCGCCGCTTGAGCCATAAGTTATCCTAATAACGTTCCCTTGGCCGTGTTAGGGGCACTTGTGCCAAGCGGCGATGTCGCTATCGTGTTGTCAAATCCTTGGCCTATGGCACCAGCGGCTTTTGCTTTCGAATTGATGAATGCGCCAGAGGTTGCGGCATTAGCCAGCGTTGCAGGATTAGCCGATGGCGGGACAGCGGGAACTTTTGGTACTCCTGGCGCACTAACCGCCGATGAAATTATACCGCCCACACCAGCAGCCAATCCACCTGCCGCCAAGACTGATGCTGTGCTAAATCCAGCTATTGTTGGCATGGGAGAACCTCAAAACTTTCATCGGTTATGCGCATTTTTATATCCGCACATTTAAGAATTGTTGGATTTTCGGATTCAAGAATAATCGGGTCATAGCCAGCCACGAAAGCGTAGCGATTGTAAAAATTAATTCCCTTATAAAGCTGCCCTGATTTAATCATCGCAACAGCAATCCCTGAATATTTATCATGCACAAAATCATCAGGATGGGGTTTAACATCCATTCCAAGACGTTCAAATTCAGATTTATATTTATCGTGCAGCCATTTTCCTTCATGCGATAAATCAGAAATCTTTTCCGCCCATTGCGGAAGGGAAAGCGTGAAAATATTCATGGATTCGTAGCCGTCTTTTATCGGCCAAAAGGGACGTGTTGAAAATTCAAGATGCATGCCAGAAAGATTGGCTCCTATGTGCGCGAGATTGTTGCTAACTGGGCATCGGGTTATTAGTTCGTAAGCATCCGTTGCCGTGAACATGTACTCAAAGCATGCGCGTCCAGCTTGCAACCGCCACGATCCATGCTGCGCTTTTGGTAAAATTGATGTGTGAAAATCATAAATTCCCGGTTGGATTTGTATGAACATTACAACCGCATCATCGCAACCAAGAACGTAATGTATTGGGTTTTCCAATACAGAACGTGCATCAAGCGGTTCCGTTGTGCCTGCGCTTATAAAGGGAAAAATAGCGGGATCGTTAAGAATAGCGTTAACATGCTCCACATTATCGAGCGTCATACGCGAAATATTCAAATCCTGAGCGGCATAGTTAATTTTCGCTGCTTGTCCCATTACAGGATAACCCCAAGAGTATGGTTTGGGGTTCAGAATATCATTTAACCAATTGAATTAAAACAATAATAACAATTTGTCTTTATAAGACTATATGCGTTATTGATTGTTCCTAATTGTGGATGATCGGTGACTTTTTCGGAGGTTGCGGCTTAAATCCTAGGGCTTCAAGCTTATCTGACAAAACTTTGTTGGCGAGATCCATCGCCATTTGTTTGTCGAACGGCACAAGCTGAGATTTTTCAACATCGACGAATAAAATGTAAGAAATTGCTGTTCCACGCACCGTGCATCTGTAGCCGTAGTCGTCATGCAGCTTCATGCGATTGTCATGCTGCATGCCTTCCGAAATAGTCTCGTAAGTCTTTTCTGCATCTTCACGCAGTTTGTAAGACAGCGAAAGATTAGCGTCAGTGTTGTTTGGGACGATGCAGATTTGGAACATGTTTTTTTAATCCGTGTTTGGCCGTTGCTGGCGTTTCAAAATGCTTGCTGCTCTTGGGATGCGTGATGAACTTCTTGACGGCACCACGGCGCGGCTTGGCAGTTAGGGTGCGTTGGTCGATGCGGGGTTTCATTTCTTATACAAGCTCATCGGGGATTTGTTAGGTTTCTTTTTACCAACTTTTTCTTCATCGGCAGATTCAAATTCTTTGCCAACCGATTGCGGAACACCGCCATAGCCACCCTTGGTATGGGCAGCGATCCTCATCAATTTCGCTTGTGCAGGGCTTTTACTAGGCATTTGCAGCCTTCGCATTCAACAAATCTTCAAGATGCGCCTTAGCCTCTTCAACTTCTTCCGGTGTCAAAGCCTTAAACGCTTCCGTGTCGTGAACAACGATTGACCACTCAAGCTGCATCGATTCCGGGAGGAACGCAGCGATGCGGTTAGCGGCCCGGATGATGTCTTTCATGCTGCACCATTGTCGTTTGGGACAACATGCAAGCTTGGTTTCTTTTTCTGGCTCGTCACAAACGCGAAATACTTTTCAGCGCGAGCGATAATCTCATCCTCATGTCCACCACCGTTCACAGCGAACGACAGGCACATCATTTTGAGATTAAGAAGGTTGGCGTGTTCAAGCGCGGTCATGCGATTTCTCCCGGAATCCACGGAATTATCACTTGAAATACTTCATCCTTAGTCATTGGATAATAAATCTTCACAACAACAGCAAACGCAGATTGTGATGGAGTGCTTTTCAACCATTTGGTGAAATCTCTAAATTTTCTCACAGAGCATCTCCTTTTTCCAAAACCAGTTTCCGCCCATCCTTAAAATCAGGCCGAAGCACCAGCATAGTATCAACGCCGTTCTTTCCAGCAACCATATTATCCGTTCCACGACTGAACGGCAATGCGATATTTCCGTCATAGGCAAGCCAAACCTCACGCAACCCATTCTCCGGGTTCTCGCGGCAATAGGCGGCAAGTTTTAGCGCCAAATCCTCTACTGTGACCATGCTTGCGTCCTTTCGATAAATTCCCTCAACTGCACCTTAAATCCTTCTTTTAAGTCTGCATAGTGCTTACGCGCATCCGGCAATGTCCGTTTAGCCTCGTTATATTCATCCATTCCCCAAGCAATCCCTGCGCTAAAATCTTCCATGCCGCAACATTCGGGCCATTGTGGACTTGGAACGCAGACAACAGGGCAGCCACAAAGAACGGCTTCGATAATCATGGCCGTGTCCTCATAAGCAAACATAACCTCAGACGTTTGCAGGATGCGAATTATCTCATCCCGACTTTGGCCGGGATTGGTTATCTCCGTACCGGCCATGTCGGGATTAATCGTTGATCCGTAAAACGTCCGGTGTTTATGGGCGTAGAAGCATGATCCCTTGCGGATGGTGCCATACGGCGGCGGCGTGAACACGGTTTCATCGACAGTGGGTAAAAACAACACGGCGTTCGTTCCAAAATCCTTAGCAATAAGCTTTGTATAGCCCACGCATAAATCGGTATCAGGAAAATCACGGTTGCCACGGTAACGGCCAGCGTAGTAGAGAAGCCAGCGGACAACATGCTTTGCGTTTAATGGATTTCCCACAACTATCTCTGGATAGATAACGATAGCCTCTGGATCAACATTGATCGATTCAGCAACTCCCATTGGCAAAGTTATTGACAAATATCCGTCTGCGTTCAGCGCATCATTCAACATGTGAAGGGCTTTGATGCCAGCAGACAGCGACGAATAGGGCGGAGCGTAGATTATATAGGGCTTGCGCATTCAGCTTTCGCTTTCTTGATCCGTTCAACCACAAGAGGCATTTCGTTTTTAATCCAGTCCGCAAACGCATTTCGATCTTGTTCATTCCGAGACTCGCCAAGCTTGTAACACTCGTCAAGCGGAGCTTTTTCAACATAAGCATGTCGATGTTCAACACGCACTTCGGGAACAAAGTACATTTTGTAAGCTTCGCCACCGCCCCAGAATTTCGGGCCTTGAAGCCATTCCCACATGCTATCGAAGCCGTACCAGTGCCAGCATGTAGGGATTGCCAGATACCCAACCGCACGCGCCAAATCACCACCAATCACGCAATAACCCTGAAAACGCTTGCCTTGATGCAGCGTTTCCCAACCATGCGCCGCGCCCCACGATCCGGCGGCATCGATTAGCTTATTGTCCCAATCTCCCGGAGATTCAGGCATTAGATATTCATCATCGGCGATGAAGCCGTACCAAGGTTCGTTGGGATATTGTCTAAAGCACCAATTCAATGCACCAAGCGCACCGATATTTTCTTCCCATAATTGAAGATGCCAATCATTCGGTAAATTCGGTAGGCATTCCCGTATATACGTATCCCATACGTTCAGGCCATTCACAAAGACAGCCCCCTTCGACGTGCATCCGCTGTCACGGATACGGCGCAAAACCTCAGCGGCCTGTTTTGGCCTGCTCATTGTTGGCATTATGAACAAAGAAACATCCCCCAATGGCTAATGCTGATCCAGCGTTTGCGTTTCATTCCGCAACCTCAGCCAACAAGTAAATTGCCTTACTGGGTACGCTCCATCCAAGCTCAAGATCAACCACTTCCATTTTTAGAACATTGAATCCTGACTGCTCAATAAGTTTTTTTAATCCATTAAGCGAAAACAAATTGATATGTTCGTGCCAACACCAAGCACCGCCGCTGTAATTTTCAAGCGGGACATCAATAAAGATTTTGGTTCCTTCGTGACAAGAGGGTCGAATTATATCTAACGTAGATTTCGGATATGGGATATGTTCCAAAACATTGCAGCACATGACGAAATCAAATGTCATGTTGTTAATGCTTTTAAGTTTAAGCGCACCTTCAATCGTTGTTTCGTCAAAAGGCTCATAAACATAGCGTAAACTGCCATTAAAGCATGGCGGAATGTGTTGCCCTTTATCGCCACCGTAATCAAGAACAGTTTTGACTTTATCAAACTCAACCACACCGTCGATAAACTTGGTCATTTGCTCAGCACGGCTTTTAATCTCCACAGGATCATTCCCGATGCGATCATTTAACAACGCATAGCCAGGTTCATAGCTCTCACGAAGTGCAGAATAATCAACACTGCGATAGCCAGAATATATCCGCTCCATTTCTTCATCGCCAAATCTAACCTGCGAGAATGCCATGCCACAATCGTTGCAATGCATCGTGTTAGTTAAAAGTAACGGCCTCATGGCAACATTTCCAAAAGCGATTGTCTGCCTCGGATAATCCATAACCTTATGCGAGATAAACGGCGCAAAAGCAGAAAGAATTTTCTCTGGATTTTTCGAGCCACAGGCTATGCATGAATGCGCGATGTTCATTTTTTACCTACATGTCACGCAGTTTGGAAAAACAACATTCGGATAAGCTTGTGGCAATTCCGAACTACCGAAACTGATATTTTCTGGCAAGCTGGATGGGGGACTGCTCACATAAGCAGCCGTCTGCGATTGATAGGATGGAATGTACGAATCCGATGGGGACATAGCCCATGCATTAAAAATTGCACGCTGCCTATCGGTCATCGGTTGTTGCGGAGCGCAAGCACTTAATAAAATGCTGCACAAGAAAACAAAAGATGTTATTTTGAAGTTAGCCGACACGATATCACCTCGTAGTTGGTTAGGGGGCAGGCAGGATGCGATCCTTGCCTGTTCCCCGAATTATTATCTTAGAAGCGTTTGCGGTCAAGCGGATTGTAGTTACCCGTCTGCGGATGGCCTCCGACTTCTTGCTGAACTCGGTCTTTGGCAAAGGGGTCATAAATGAATTGCGTTGTTTGAGCCTGCTTCGGCCATGTCTTTGCAATCCAAGCAGGCGAGAATTGTGCAACATTGATACCAGACACAACAAAATAGCGTCCACAATCCATCAGATGATCGTTTTCTTTGACAATCTTTCCGTTTTCATCGCGGCGATAAAGACGATACTCATTCAAGAAATTTACACATGTGTTAAAAACTTTTATGCGACCGCTCGATAATCTTTGATAAAATTCGAAAATTCCAGTTTCAACCCCATTGGCTGCATTTGTTATTTTAAGCCCAAGATCAACATACATATCAAATAACTGTTTGCCATCGCTTTGACCTCGACCATGCGAAGCCGGATCGATAACACCATGCATCCAATCGCCACGAGCTCGAATTGCATCGGCGTGTACGGAAGGCTCAGCTTGTCCGCGATAATGTTCAGAATAAAAATAAATTGTATCGTTGTCGTCATCAACAGCACCGAACAAAGCAGCAGTACGATTCCAGCCGACATCAAGTGCATAACCGCGCCGCCAATGAACAGGAAGATCAATAGCAGGAATAACAAAATCACTTTCCGCAACAGGATAAATTGCACCTGATCCTAATGCAGGAATGCCTTTTGTCCGAGCATCGCGTTGATGCGGCGGATAGGCCATCAGCATTTCTTCTTTGTCTTTCGCGGAAAGATGCGGCGCGTCATCCCACGTTGCCGTTACAAGGCAAACTTTCCCTTCTTTTGCCTGATCCTCTAAAAACAAAACCGTTTCCGATACGCCTTTTAATGGCGTAAACGTCACCATGACAATTCCGTTTGTTGTCATCGTGCGCGTCAAAGCTTCGGTGTAAACTGCAAGTGGCGGCTCTTCATCGAGCCATATTACATCACGCGCCGTTGCCTGAAACGCCTCACGCCCTTGATCGAAAGATTGAAATTGTAACTGTGACATGCCGCCATTGACATGGCGGATTTGCGCCGTGTCTATCGCATCAGGAATGCCTGTTTTCGGCCTCCGCTCATAGATAGAAGCCTCCGGCAACAATCCAGTCCCAATTGCAGATGGAGGCCCCATAATTTCCATTTGGATCGAATCGCGCACCAAACGACCAGACTCGCCAGCGACAAGGGCATTTACAGGCCGGTTAAAGCGTTTACCGACCCACCATGCAGGATAGTTGCCAGTCAAGTGACAAACCACCTCAAAAGCTCCGCAAACGCTTTTCCCCACGCGATTTGCCGCTCGGAGCTCCCTGACTCGAAAATTAAACCCCTCTGCAAAAAATTCCATATGGCGCGGATAAAGCTCGCGCCTGAATTGACCACTATCTGGAAACAAATCTTTGATTTTATTAAAACGCTTGATCTTTATCGCCGACTCAATGTCAGCCAGCGTTGGTTTTAGCAAGGACACGCTCTTTAACCTTTTCCAATTGTTCAAGCGTCATGATCTCCGCCAGTTCTTCGCTCACAGTGATTGCATGGCCTATAGGCTTCTCAGGATCGCCTGCAAGCTCTGTACGCTGGAGTTTTGGTACATGGTACTCAACCACGCTCATAAACGCTGCAAACGCATCCTTTGGGCTTTCAAGGGCTATAGCGTCCAGCCACGTTAGAAGCCTGTCAGAGTTGTTATCGACAAACAAGGCTATAGCCTCACGGGCCTTCGAAGTCGCTTTGTTGACGGCTCCTACGGGCCTACCAGCAGGATTATAATTATTTCCAGGAGGTGCTCCCATTTTTTGATTATGCCAGTTTGTTAATCTTTATACAACTTTTTTCATCAATCCACTCCCCTTGTTTGAGCGTTAGAAGGACGAAAAAGATAATTCAGAAAATTCAAAGATAATTCATGGGCATTTTTGAATTATTTATCT
>CAIYZI010000202.1 GCA_903930665.1 uncultured beta proteobacterium | reverse complement strand
TCCCCATGCAATAACGATAGACAGAATCACAATAGCAATAACTGCTGGGCCCACAAGCACCCTTACCACTCAAACATCTACCCTGAAAAAGCGTATCTACAAACTAGCCCCATCTTCCCGAGCATCCTAGCAAATTTATCGACGGCCAATATCAATCTTTATGGCAGAAACTTGCGCTGGCTTATTTGAATGCAACACTATGTACCCAATTAAAAATATGAGCGTGCCCGTTATTAATGCTAAGACTAGTATTTTCATAACCCAATGTTCTTTCAATATTTTCTATCCATCCTGCAAAAATACCCCCTCCCACTTAAGGGGTATCATCACGCGCAATTAGGCTATTGGGTATAAGACTATTTGGCAATCCCTTAAATTGGGGTCAACCCACATTTAAGAGGTGTCGATCATTCGGCAAACTATCTAAGCCGTCTCGTTTTGAGTTGGCAAAATATGCCCCTCCTAGTGATTTTTGAGAGAACAGAATTTACGGGGTCTTTCAGCGCCGTGAGCAAAACTCATTCCTAGCACCTTTTTACTTTGGGCGGGTATTGACTTAGAGCTGTAACAGCAATCTTTGTGAACTGATCGAGCATAGATGCCGTTAACTTTCCATCAAACTCTCTGCTTGCAAATACCCTTACAAAATCTTCTGTCGGCTCCTTAAACTGAGTATTGAGGATTCGTTTAAATGCCTGAATATATTTCAACCCCTCTGCTGAGGCTAGCAACGATTCAAGGTCAAAATCTTGCTTAGTAAGCTTAGCTATAGTGGGGATTGCATGCTCATCAATATTTTCAAGATCAAGCTCTAAATATGGCTTTTCATCCATCTTATTCGGCGCATCCAAGTCAGTAAAGAAAAGATATTGGCGACCATTGCAATATAGCAGAAAGTCCCTAGTGGTTTTCTGTCTCCCACATTCAAGGGGTGGCTAAGTTTTCAGATACAAATTAAATTAAAAGGTCGTTGTGACGACGTATCCTAGAGTTGTACAAACTGTCACCCACCCCAAAAAGGTAGGGGATTTTTTATTAAAAGCTGTCATGAAAAAAACCTCCTTTCTTTTGTTGTTAGTTGCATTTGTATTAATTGCAATAGTTATCAGGGCGGCTGTTATATTCATTGCGAATGATCCATTCATTGACTCGCCAATACTATCAAGGCTTGATTTAAGTTTTGATAGCCTGCAAAACAAAATATATCTAGTCCTATTTCTTGCAGTCATCCTCTGTCTTTGGCGCTTATGCCATATAGATCAGCATCCAGATTGAGAGCCATCAAACTTCACTGAAGCAGAAACGCAAGAATGGGCTTCGGATCGAGAGCATCCCCTCGCTAGGTCGAAAGATGGTTTTTATGGGATTTTTAACGATGCTCCAATACAGCATCGCAATCTCTCTAGCTCGCTCATCAAATCTGAGCCCTCGATTTGCTGAAACCAACAAAGCCGAAATTTAGGCACCCGCAACCTTGCAAACTACGGAAGATCCCCAATTTCTTCATGGGGCTTAAATAAAAACCCCTCCCATCCCTCTAGCTTAAATTTAAACTTCCCCGCCTTCAGGGTAGAGGGGGCAATGGACCAACCTTCTTAACGATCAGCACATACTCAAGAAAATATCTTTTTTTTGGTGACTTTCCTTCACCACTAATCAACCAAACAGTTTGACCTATTGAGCTATTAACCAACGCCCCCTCAACGCTAGTCCAAACCTCAAATCCATTCACATTGGGATCGAGGGCGGGCCACGTTTCTCTGTATTGCGATACTAAATAAAGTGTTTCATAACTATCCTAACCTTTAATGATTTGGTGCCGTTGAGAAGAATCGAACTTCCGACCTACGCGTTACGAGTGCGTTGCTCTACCAACTGAGCTACAACGGCGTCTGGTGATTTTATTGGGTATTAGTGGATCGGCTCCCACCCAGCAACATCCTCCAAATCATCCCCGATGAATGCGCAGGTAGCGCTGACAATGGCATCCCAATGCAGATCGTGGGTGCTAACCACCTTATCCCTATGAATTGCATAAAAATAAAACGAGTTGCACATAGCGATAAATACGGGATCGCCGTCATTGGGATGCGCTACGATATTTTTCATTTCTTCCGCCATCAAGCAAAACTCCATCACGATGCTTGGAGACTTTAGTGGGTGGCGGTATGTTGTGAAAGCCCCATATTTAAGGGGTGGACTAATGCCTCACTGCTTTAACCCCAAACCTCTCGCAACGGTGTTTTTTCTCTAGCCACTGGCTATCTATCCAAGCGACAAACTTACCGCCTCTAACTACCTGTCTGCACGAATTTGAGGGGGTTAAATTGGACCGGTCATATTACTGGAATGGGCGGTCACGCTGGGCTGGAATACGCAACTAAAGAGCAAGCCCTCCTCACCGGGCAACTATTTTTCATGCATGGCTCCTGAAAAACCAGTGTAGAGAGGCTTCAGAATATAACGAATAACCGATCTAGTTCCAGTTTTGATGTTAGCAGTCGAAGCCATTCCCAATTTAAGGTTAGCTCCTTTCGACTGAAATACCTCCGCATCTTCAGAGGGAATGGAAATATGCACTCGATAAAATACGATGGGCATTCCTCCAGCCCCTGGTTCAGTTAACGTATCAGAACTGATGTAACTAACAGTGCCGTGTAGCGATCCATAGATAGCGTAATCAAAAGCATCAAAGCGAACATCTACCGGCAAGCCCAATTTAAGCAGCCCCATATCCCCCGGGGTAACGCGCACCTCAATCATGATGTTTTTCAACAAGGGGGCAATCTGCATAATTTCATCACCAGGACGAAGTACTCCGCCGATCGTATTGATCTTGAGTATTTTGACATTCCCATCCACAGGCGACCTGATATCAGTTCGATCAAGAAAAACTTTTTGCTGCGCCAGCTTCTCTTCATTCACCCTCACCCGCCCCCGTAACTCCATCCACTGCCGTTTTAATCTGGCAACCTCAAGATACCCAACATCCCCTGTCCTTAACAAGGATTGGTTAATATTTAATTCGTCTTTGACTGAGTTCATCATCTCAATACTCGACTCAAGTTCGGCTAATGCCACTTCATAGCTAGCGTTAGCAACATCTTTTTGCAGCGTTGCCAAGACCTCTCCAGCCCGAACCTCTTGACCCTCATGAACTCCCAGATCCAGTAAAATGCCGCCATCTGGGGCCTGAATCACCTGAGTCCTCGCCTCCGAAATAATCTGTCCTTGAGAAACCACGGTTTGATCTAGGTTAAAAATTGCCGCCCAGACTATAAAAATAATAAGCCCTATACTTAAAATGACTATGAGCGATAGGTTGCTTACATATAGATAAACTCTTTTTACAAATTCGAACATTTTTACCCCAATTCCCCAGCGCCCACTTGAGCAGCTTGCTGTTTCTGCAAATCATGGATTGCTTGCAATACCTGCCCCTTAGGTCCATCCAAAATTACTTGATGATTTGACACCAGGATAATTCTGTCGACCAAAGCGAGCAACTCTGTTTTATGAGTTACTACCACTAGCGTGTCACTTTGCTCAAGTGAGTTTGTTAAGGCTGCAAGCACTTGCGACTCTAGCGCGCGATCCATTGATGCTGTAGGTTCATCGAGCAACCAGATGCTTGGCTTTCTTAAAAAAACTCGGGTTAAATTTACCAGCTGCCTTTGTCCGCCAGAAAGACCGATGCCTCCCTCAGCAATTTCTTGATGCAGTCCATTTGAATTTGGTGAAATTACCGTATTCATCAGCCCTGTCATGTTGGCAACCCTAAATATTTCATCATCCCCTGGATCATGCATGCCTAAGATTAAATTTTCACGCAAAGTGCCCGCGAAAAGACGTCCATCCTGTTGCAAGTAGCCTATCTTTTCCGCCAAAATTGGTTTAGAAATATGGGCCATATCAACACCGTCAAAAAGAACGCGGCCAACCTGAGGCTTATACATGCCGCTCAGCAATCGCAATAATGTAGTTTTGCCGGCCCCAATTGAACCTATTACACCCACTCTTTCACCCGGCTTTATTTCAAGACGCTCAATAATTAATGCTGGGGAAAGCATATATTGAGTTTGTACTTTCTCAAAAATATAATGCCCGCGCGCGTCCTGCAATTGAATAGGATTTGGAATGCCATGATGGTCGTCCTTGAGATTCCATATTCTATCTAGTCCAGCTAGGGCTGCCTTAGCATGCCCCCAATGAACCAGCTGTGTTGGTATACCTGCTACTGGGGCAAGCACCCTTCCCATTAACATAGAGACCGCCACCAATACCCCCGTGGTCATTGCGCCCCTGCTAACTTCAATTGCCCCAACTACCAAAATCACGACATAGCCCAATTGCTGAAACATTGCCACGACATATTGAGACTGCTCCGATACTTGACGAATTCGGGATTCATGCACCCGCCCCTCATCATTGACTGCAATCCATTTAGAAAGCACCCGCCACCCTGCATGACCTGACTTAATCGTTTCTGCACCCTCAATGGATTCAACCAAGATTCCCATCTTAGAATTGCCCGAGCTCGTTGCTTTTGAGGTTGAGTGCTCCATGCTTGCCCTAAAAAGAAAGCCTAGACCTATAGCCATAGCCAAGAAGGTCAATGGGATGAGGACCATACCCCCGCCGATCTGCGCAATGATAATCAGAAATATAATGGCGAAAGGCAAATCAACCAATATCTGAGTTGTCATAGTAGTCAAAAACCCTCTGACAGTTTCATAACCCCTGAGCTGACCTGCAATTGAACCCACACCTCTTGGCATCTGATCCAAGCGGATCGATAAAAACCTCAAAAAAACTGCTCGAGAAAGTTTCGCATCGGTCGCATTTAGCATCTTCTCATAAAGTTTTCCTCTGGCTATCTTTGCGAAAAATTCTAAAAAAGCCGAGAAAAATACAGCCATTGTTAAAACAAACAAGGTTTTCATAGAGCCTGTTGGCATCACGCGATCGTACACTTGCATACTGTAAAAAGAGCTGGCGAGCGCAATCAGATTAATGACCACTCCACCCAATGCTGCCTCCAATAGCAGCTTCTTATGCGATAAAATTTCCTGCCGAATTAATTGGAAAACGCTATTACCCTGCAAATGAAATGGCCTCTCTAGGGTGAGGCGGTACATATCAAAGCCATCTAAATCAATAAAAACACTTTCGACCCATTCTTGAGTCCCCTCTTCAAAAAACTCAACCACCCAATTTTCTAAAGCATTCAAACCCTTAAGAACACCCCAATCCTTTGACTTCTCATAAACCAAAACAGGCACAAGCGCAGGATCAAGGGTGAATATTTTATTGGGCACTGGCAAACTCATGATCTCCATAATTCGCGTCAATATAGCGTCTGGCGAGCCTTCCTTCTCAGCCTCGGTAAGCACATTAATTGCATCTTGAAGCTCTAGGGGGTTGTAGGCATTGCCTTGAAGTCGAGCAACCCTCATTAAAGCGATATGTAAACTTCTCACCAATTTCTCCGCAGTCCGTTATTTATCAAAAGCCAAATCCAAAGATGCGTCCAGCCCCATTGATTCCACCGCCAAGCGCCAAACCACAATCAATAGCGCTGTATTTGCATCGGCCAAAGTGGCTTGACATACCGATAATTCGCGGGTTGAATTTAATAAGTCTTGCCATTGTTTTTTGCCTGCAAAAAACTGTCTAGCCCAAGACTCACTGGTACTTTTAGCAGCCTGGCAAGATAGCTCGGTAGATTGAACTCTAAATAATGCGCTTTTAAGAACAGCAATATCCGATTGAATTTGCATGGTGACGTCTTGCTTGGCAGCCTCTTCGCTTGCTTGCGCATAATCTCTTGTCGAGGCCGCACTGGAAATTTGAGAAAAATTAGAAAGGCCAGCACCAAAATTGGTGCCGATGGTAATAAAGGCCCTTGTCTGAGCAGCCGAGGTTAAATTGCTTGTAGAAAAATTACCGTCCTGGCGCTGAATATTCAGAGAAACAGATGGATACAGGGAAGATTTTGATTGGGCTAGCTGCCCTTCGGCAACCGAAATTTGCGCTTTAGCCTTTAGAATGGCCGGACTTCTTTCCAGCGCCAGCCGCAACATATCTTCCGCATTAACGGTATAGCGCAAAGCTGGGTTGCTGATTCTCCGCATATCCTCATTACTTACGGAATAAGCAAGTAATTGATTGAGTCTAGCTATGGCATTAATTTGCTGAGTCTTTGCCGTCATTAATTCTGAAAGCGACTGCTCTAAACGCCCATCCGCAAACAGGGTATCGCTTTCCGGGGATAGTCCTGCTCCGACCCTTCGCTTGATTAGCTCAATCAATTTTCGGTGAATAGAGACATTTTCCTCATAAGCTTTAATTTTTTGGCTGGCATTTACCCAATCTCCATAGGCGTTCACTATGTTTAAGGCCAACTGCCTTCTGCCATCCTCAAGATCAATTAAGGATGAGGCTAGTTGCCCCTCAGCTATCGTTAAACCGGCAGTAAGCCTGCCGCCTGACCACAAGGGCTGAATCAAACCAAATGTAAATACACGGTCATCGCCCTGATAGCTAGGATCGTTTTTGGAGGCATGCGCCTGCTGAACCGTAGCATTAGGCGTTGGATAAAACTGCCATTTTGCGGCATCAACACCAGATCTCGCCGCTTCAGCCAGATTTAACCTACCCCGAATGACCGGACTTTGATCTAATCCCGACTCGATAAGTACAGCTAAACCATTATATTTTTTGCCATTCTTTTTTTGCTGCGGAGATACTTCGCTTGTCTTTCCCGCTAAAAAAGAATCTTCACTATGCTCAAAAATAGATTGGGCCTGGGTCGCAGAAGCCAGAAATAAGCTTACGGATAAATTAAAAATAATTATTTTAATAAGCGGATATTTTCTACTGAATTTAACCTCACTCATTATTATAAAAAAATGGCTTGATGTCCTGCGTGTCATTTCGCGAAAATAAGGAAAGAATTTACTCAAACTTAACAACCCCCTTTAACACCTCACCAAATTGAGCAACAAACTCTTGCACTTTAAATAAAGAGCTCTCGTGACGACTTTGATGCATTATTTGCTTGTATGGCAACATCCTCTGAGGAGAGCGGCCTAGAGCAATAGCGAACTGCTCATATTCCTCCGCGCTTGAGACCACAAAGTCCGTAAGACCTATGCGACCCATTAAATGACCCGTTAGGCGAGACATCATTGTTTTTCCTGGTCGAGTCAATATCGGTAAATTTGCTAAGATCGCCTCTCTTGCTGTAGCGCCATTGCCATACGGAAAAGTGTCCAAAAGGATGTCTGCATTAGCAAGATATGCACGATAGTGGGGCGGAGGAATGCGTGCGGTAAATATTAGACGCAAAGAATCAATGCCGTAATTTTTTGCAAATTCTGTTAGATTTTTTTTAACGGTCTCATTCTCACCAATCAGCCAAATTACGCTACGCTCTACCGCTTGAAGAATGCGCATCCATGAGGAAAAAACCTCCGGGGTAATTTTGTAGGTATTAACCAATGCGCAATAAATAAAACCATCCTCGGGTAAAGCGCAATCCCTCTTTGATATCTTGATATCCATATTTGGCATTAAATCCTCATTTATTGGGATATAAATTTCCGGCAAAAAAAGTGGTTGCTCGACATACCCATCGGTGCACTCTTCTAGATACAACTCCTTGGTCGTAACAATGTAATCGACCGATTCCATCGCACTACTTCCTATAAAACCCAAATAGGAAACTTGTACTGGAGCAGCCTTAGCCAACACAATTCCAGGTCTTGCATCCGCAGTCAGGCCAGACATATCTACCAAAACATCTATCTCATGAAAGCGAATCAGATCAACCGCCTGTTGATCGGTGAGATTTTGTAGTGGAATATGTTGGTCGACTGAATTGAGCAGGCGTTGACGCACATCCCCAAACGGGTCATTTCGAGTCGTTATGTCTAACGCGTAGACTTCGAAAATCCCTCTATTCAAATCCGCCAGCAAAGGAGCAAAAAATACGCTGGTTGCATGAAGCCTAAAATCTGCAGACAAAAAACCAACTTTGATTTTTTCGTGTTTTTTATAACAAAATGAATGGCTATTACCCATTGGCGCGCTATCGTAATACCCTTTAGCCTTGAGAAAATTGCGCGTAGACTCCAAATTCAAAACAGGGTCATTAAAGTAGGCAAGCGATGATAGTGGCCCAAAGTAACTGGCACTATTAACTTCTGATATTTGAAGCTCAGGGATGATGACTGGCCATTTGGACATTTTTTGACGCAGGTGCAAAATAGTGGAAATAACATCAAACTGCCCAGGCTTTGAGCGCAAGCTTGCCAGCAAAGCCGCTTCCGACCCCTCAAGATTGCTTAGGTTTAGCTCAACCCTCCCAACATTATTGAGAAGTACAGATAGATTTTGATTCACCTCATCAATTTGCGTCTTCCATAGACTTATTGCCTCAGTTGATTGCCCAATTTTCTCGAGTGAAATACCCAATGCCAATAATGATGGTATGAAATCACTTTTTTGCTCTATTGCGGCACGAAATGCGCTAATCGCCCTACTTTCATCTTGATTTTTAGCCAACAATCTACCATAGTCATGCCATGCTAAATGCGCCATGGGCATATTGGCATTATTCATTAGCCAGCGCTGATAAAGCGCCATGGCGCGCTCATCTTGCTTGCTTAACTCTAATTGCTGTACCTGTACCATCAAAACAGGCAACGACACATTCTGCGTCTGACTTTGAGTTTCGCCCAGAGATTCCATGGTTACCTGTTCGTTTTTATAGAAGTGCACTTCTTTGCGCGCTTGTCATCAAGGACAAATCTTGAGGGGTCCATGCTTGGTTTTGCGTATGGCTCAATGAGTGAAGTTGTCCCGTACTTAAGAAAGCAATGTCTGCCGTTGGAATCGCAGCTATCACTGCCGTAGCTAAATTTGCCATCGCCAACGCACCAAGATGAGATATTTGATTGGGTGAAAACTGCAAAATATCATTTGCAGTTATACCTGCAGCATTCACACCCAATGCCTCTATCTGATTGGTTCCCAAGTGAGCCACCTGACTTGTTGTCAATAGTCCGATTTCATTTGCGCTCATGCCTGAAATTGCCATAGTACTGATAAAGCCAATATCACTTGTGGTGATCGCTTGAAGCTGAATTCCTGACAAAGAATTCAGCTGATCACTGGTCAATACGGCTGCTTGTGAGGCGGTGAAATGAGATATCTCATTTGTAGTCAAGTTTTGGAATTCATATATAGCCATGCCTGCAATAGCAGAGGTATTTAAAGCGGCAAAATCATCTGTGCCAAATGCCTGAATCTGACTTGGGCTCAAGGCGTTCAGTTGATTGGCGCTAAGCACAGAGGCTTGGGATGTATTTAATGCAAGAATATCGCCAGCGCTATTCATGCTTCCCACAAATTGAGCTAAATCCATACCAATCAATGTAGATGTTGATAGGCTCGATATATTGCCTGAACTAATGGCAGCCCAATTGACATTCAGAGCATTAATCTGTCCCTGATTCATCACAGCCAAATCTGCTGCACTAAAGAAATGCTCTTGAAGAGTGCTCAGCACAGCAATATCAGCCGATGTCATTCTTACAAGAAGCTCTGCAGGACTCAATTGCGCTATGGCGGCGGTATTTAATGCCATTGCATTATCGGTACTAAAAGGGGCCGCATAAGGCAAGTGAGCGATCTGCGTAGTGCTCATTGCCTGTAATTCCGTTACTGTCAGAGCATTAGCTTGAGCGGTAGTTAGTGCTGCCACTTGAGCGGTAGTCAGTGCTGCCACTTGAGTGGTAGTCAAATTGACTACCACTGCAGTCGATAAGGCGGCGATATCGGCTGTACTTAACATCGTAATCTGGTTCGCTGTCAAGGCGCTAAAGAAGTTCGCTCCATAAATAATATTACTGAGCACCCCTGTGGTGGGATTAACGCTGTATTCGGTAACGGTGTTGTCGCCGCCGTTTGTTACATACACAAAATTTCCATTGGCAGATATGGTGATGGCGTTGGGATGTGTACCCGTATTAATAGTGCCAATGTTAGTCAATACCCCTGTGGCGGAATTAACGCTGTATTCGGTAACGGTGTTGTCATTGCGGTTTGCTACATACACAAAATTTCCATTGGCAGATTCGGTGATGGCGAAGGGACCTGTGCCCGCACTAATAGTGCCAATGGTGGTCAATACCCCTGTGCTGGGATTAACGCTGTATTCGGTAACGGTGTTGCTAACGTAGTTTGCTACATACACAAAATTACCATTGGCAGATTCGGTGATGGCGTAGGGGCTTGCGCCCGTAGGAATAGTGCCAATGTTGGTCAATACCCCTGTGCTGGGATTAACGCTGTATTGGGTAACGGTGCCGTCAACTTGGTTTGCTACATACACAAAATTACCATTGGCAGATTCGGTGATGGCATAGGGACTTGAGCCCGTAGCAGCAATAGATGGGCCCGATAACGCAGTGATATTTGCCACACTTATACTATTTAGCTCAGAGCCAGTCAATGCTGCCACTTGCGTAGCACTTAAGCTGACAATCTCAGCGGCTGTCAAACCTGCTAATGTGGCAGTGCTCAAAGCGGCAATGTCAGCGGTCGTAATGGCTTGGAGTTGGGTGGAGTTCAGGCTATTGAACTGCGCGCTCGTTAATGCCCCCGCTTGCGCTGTGGTTAAGCTAGCAATCTCAGTAGTGCTCAAACCAGCTACTGCGGCTGTATTTAACGCCGCAATACCGCCAGTAGTGATGCTCTGAATGTTTGTCCCCGTCAAAGCATTTAGCTGTGCACTGGTGAGGCCCGATATTCCAGAGGTGCTAAGGTTAGCAAGCCAATTTCCACCATTAGTACTATTAAGAACACCAGTCTGCATTACAGCAACTTGACTAGAGGTAAATGCCTGAATCTGAGGCAGTAGCTCTACGCCAGTATTTAACGATAGAGGACTAAGCCCTGCAATCAGGGCCGTATTCAAAGCGGCAATGTCAGCAGTAGTAAAGGCGTTGACGCCAGCAATATTGAATGAGTTTCCAAATTCCAAGGCTGTTAAGACCGCAGCTTCACCGGTTGTTAAGGCTGCAATTTGAC
>CAIYZI010000201.1 GCA_903930665.1 uncultured beta proteobacterium | reverse complement strand
CGCACAATAGGTGTTCGCCCTGGTAATTTGGTTGTTACTTGCTTGGCCGATCAATATCTAGATTGGCTCTTTATCTTGGCGCTATTGCATGAGGGCGCGGTCAGTTGCTCAAATCATTCTTACTCTGATCCAGGTGGAAACTTGGTGCCAGATTGGATGATTGCCGATCAAGTTCTTGCCCCGCCCTTATCTGGTATTCAGATACAGATTGACCAGGAGTGGGTGAATGCTGCCATGAAGGAGTCAATTTATGATTGCGTCGCCCATTCTCATGTATCACCAGAAGCAGTTGTCCGAATTGTTTTAACCAGTGGTACTACTGGTTCAAGGAAGGCGGTAGCCTTAAATGCTGGGCAAATCGAATCAAGGGCAAAAACCTACCGCGCACAGTGGTCTAGTTACGGTATTGAGCATAACATGATGCGACTATCGACTAGTGGCGGCTTTAATGTGGCGCTCGGTAATTTGATGGCAGGAGTACCTTTGCGGGTAAACGCATCGCCAGAGCTGCTCTATGATGCTATTTTGGAAGATCAAATTCATTTTCTGGCAGGGTCCCCAACTCAGTTGGCTACGTTTGTGCAGGCGGCACAAAAAAAGGATAAACCGATTTCGTGCCTAAAGGCTCTGCGGTACGGGGGCGGGGGTTTATCCGACAAGCTGCTTGGCCAGCTAAAGGAGTTAGCGGATGGGGTTGATATTATTGGCGCTTACAGCTCAACTGAAACAGGCAACTCTTGCGCGCATCTGCACTCCACCGCCTTACCTTTAAAGGGAATTGCGGGCTTTCCTTTGCCTGGTACCATGGTTCAAGTGGTTGATGAAGAAGGCATATCACTTCCACCGGGCGAAGAGGGTTTCTTGCGCATTAAAACAGCGTATATGGCAAGCGAATATGTTGACAATCCCGAGGCAAGTCAAAAGGCATTTAAAGATGGATGGTTTTACCCTGGTGACGTTGGTCATATTCGTCGCAATGGATTGGTCATGATTGCTGGGCGCTCAAACGAGGTCATTAATTGTGGTGGTGTAAAAGTAAGCTTAATCGACCTAGACCAATTTCTATTAAATCAAACTGGCGTGCTTGACGCGGCATCTTTTGGCTACGAGGGGGAAGAGGGTTTACTGAAAATAGGTGTTGGCTTGGTGGCCGACAGTAAGCTAGAAATATCGGCGCTTAAGAAAAAATTACTCATTCAGTTTGGCAGGGTTCGCACTCCCAGTCTCTTTGTGCAATTAAGGGAAATTCCACGCAACTCAAATGGCAAGATTATGCGAGATACCCTTGCGCAACTTAGCGCTAAAAAAAATCCCAAATAGGGGGTCGGTTTACGGAGCGATTTCAAGGCTGCCAAATTGCTTATTAATGCGTGCGAGTAGTAGTTGATTTTCAGTAACCTCTTGTTGAATGAAAAGTCGGGTTGCAGATAAATCACCGCCGACGGGGTTGACATTCAAATGGGATAAAAATTGACGGCTAGCTGGCGAGCCAATGATTTTTTGAAGCGTCAAGTTTAATTTGGTGGCAATTGATAATGGCGTACCTGGTGGAGCCATAATGGCTATCCAGCTCAACGAGTGCAGGCCGGGATATTTCAGTTCATGGACCGTTGGAATTTGGGGTGCATTGGCTAATTTCTTTCTGTCCATAATTGCCAAAATGAGGAGTTTCTTCTGCTCATATTGCCCAAGAGCTATCTGAGGATTTCCAAAAAATAAATCAACTTGATTGCCCAATATTGCTAGAAGAGCCGGTCCAGTCCCTCGAAAGGGGACATGAATAATGTCAATCCCGGTTAGCATTGAAAATTTAAGACAATTGAGATGTGAGGTGGTACCCACTCCTTGAGATGCGCAAGTTAGAGTTGTGCGATTTTTTTTAGCGCCTTGAATTAACTCGCCAAGTGTTTTGTATGGCAGTGAAGGTCTTGCAATTATGGCATTGGGGAAATATCCAGCAACAATCACTGGCTTGAGCGGCGCCGCAGTCTGAGTGTTTTCTTGTTGCGATGGATTTAATAATATTCCTGGGGGTGTAGCCAGCAACGCATACCCATCGGCAGGTGTTGTGCGTAAATACCGCTCTGCCACCAGCCCTCCTGCACCATCGAGGTTAATGGGAGTCACTGTATAAGGATTAAATGTATTTGAAAGTTTCTCGGCAATATAACGAGAAACTTGATCCGTAGTGCCCCCCGCCGGAACATTTATGTACAGTTTGATATTTTTTGAAGGGTAACTGGACTCATCTGCTTGGCAATGACAGATGGTGCAGTGTATCAATCCTATAAAAATAGCAATATATTGAACCAACCGATTCTTGCATATGAAGGTTTCTTTGATTGCGACTAAGACGATTGTATTTTTAATAAACCGAAAGCACATTTATTGATTGCGTAGATAGTTGACAATCTCGTCGGCAAGTGATTCTGCAGATTGGTGTTCTGTGTTGAGTGTTATTTCGGGGTTAAGGGGAGCCTCATAGGGGGAGTCAATCCCGGTAAAATTTTTCAGCTGACCGGACCGCGCTTTTTTGTATAAACCCTTAGGATCTCGTTGTTCCGATATTGCTAATGGGGTATTAATGTATACCTCAATAAATTCATTGTCAGTGAAAAGGTCCCTGGCCATTTTGCGCTCGGAGCGAAACGGGGATATGAAGGCGGTCAATACTATCAAGCCCGCATCGGTCATGAGTTTGGCGACTTCTGAAATCCTTCGTATATTCTCAACTCGATCTTCGTCGGTAAACCCTAAATCTTGGTTTAAGCCATGACGAACATTATCTCCATCTAGCAGATAGGTGTGCCTACCAAGTTGATAGAGTTTTTTCTCAACCAAATTAGCAATTGTT
>CAIYZI010000200.1 GCA_903930665.1 uncultured beta proteobacterium | reverse complement strand
CTGTCAGTATCGGCATAGCCAGTATGGTGGTAAATGAAGAGAATAGACGAGACGATCTGATGGATATGGCTGATAAGGCTATGTATATTGCCAAGCAAGGTGGTCGCGATAAATATGCTGTATTTGATAAACCACCTCCTTCGCTAGAGTGATGAAGTGATTTACAAGGGACTATGAACAGCAATAAAGAAGTCTTGAGTTCGCAACAAGCTGCCCCGAGCTTGGAGACTCTTACTTGGGGTTTAAACGCGTTGATGCGCTCTGGAGATGCGCTTTCTAAAGCAATTTCTTCTGTAGAGTTAATGCAGGCTATTTGCGAGGCAATTACTAAACAGGAAAATTATCTTTTAGCTTGGATTGGTTTTGCTAATAACGATCCCGAGAAAGCTATTGAGGTGATGGGTTTAAGTGGTTTGGCATCTGCATATGCACAGGACATTACTGTTAGCTGGTCAGAAGATAGGCCAAATGGTAAGGGGCCTATTGGTCGCTGTATCAGGTCAAAACAAGCTTGCCTCATTTCCGATACCGAAGCTGATCCGAATTTTGAACCGTGGAAGTTGCGTGCAAGAAAGTATGGAATCCGTTCAGTCATTGCAGTACCTATTATTGAGAGTGGTGAGGTTATTGGTGCATTAGGCGTCTATGCATCAACTATTAATGCTTTTACCGATTTAGAAGTGCATATTTTTGCAAATTTAGCTGCAGAACTTGGGTTTGGTCTGAATGTATTTGAAAAGCAAGAAGCTTTAAATGCGCAGTACCAGAAACAGCAAATCCAAGACGACAAGTTGCGCAAGTCACTTACCAGCACGGTTGAGGTGATGTCAAAAACTATGGAGCTGAGGGACCCCTATACCTCTGGTCATCAAAAGAATGTAGCAACAATTGCCTGTGCCATGGCAAATCAACTTGGTTGGGATGAAGACAAGATTTATGGATTACGTTTAGCAGCTATGGTGCATGACATTGGAAAAATTGCTGTCCCTTCTGAAATTCTGACTAAACCATCTAGCCTTACCGAGTTTGAAGGAAAGCTTTTACAGGAGCATCCAGAGAATGGCTTTCAGCTTCTCAAAGATATCGAATTTCCTTGGCCCATAGCTGAAATAGTACGGCAACATCACGAGCGCCTTGATGGCTCTGGTTATCCAAAGGGTTTAAAGGGGGATCAGATTCTGCTGGAGGCACAAGTGATCGCGGTAGCCGACACTATTGAAGCAATGTATTCTCACAGGCCTTATAGGGCTGGTTTAGGACTACCTGCCGCACTTAAAGTCATTAAAGAGGGTTTGGGGATTAAATATGATGCAGGGATTGCAAAAGTAGCCCTAGACCTATTTGAGGGAAAAGAAGTGATTGCTTTCGATAATTAGTAGACGATCTTCGAATTTAGCAAATCCTTAAACTCATCTGCGGGAACGGGTTTAGAAAAAAGATAACCTTGTCCTTCTTCGCAGTGGTGTTTTGCTAAGAACTCACGCTGTCCATCATCCTCAATACCTTCCGCTACGATTAGGAAATTCAACTCTTTTGCCATCGCAATAATCGCGCTAGTGATCACTGCGGCATGTCGATCTTTAGTGATGCCTTGCACAAAGGAGATATCAATTTTTAAGATATCAATCGGAAATTTTTCCAGATAGGCTAGGGAAGAGTAGCCTGTTCCAAAGTCATCAATAGCGATTAAGATACCAAGATCACGAATTTGGTCTAATAATTTCGCCGATCTGCCAGGGTTTTGCATCGCTGCTGATTCAGTGAGTTCTACCTCTAAAAATTGGGCTGGCAAATGGCTTTTTGCTAAAGCCTCTTTGAGAATGACAACTATTTGATCGTCCTGGAACTGCTCGGCAACTAAATTCACGGAAACTGGAACGATCTCCATACCAGCATCTAACCATTGTTTTTGTTGACTGCAAACTTGCTCTAGGGCCCAGTTAGTCATCGAACCAATCAGGCCAATTTCTTCAGCTAGAGGAATAAAGTCCTTAGGAGGAACGATACCTTTAATAGGATCGCGCCATCTCATCAGGGCTTCTGCGCCAGTAATTTTTCCGCTTTTAAGATCGACCCGTGGCTGAAAAAACATTTCCATTTGCCCGTTGGCAAAAGCAGAGCGTAGATCGCTTTCTTTGCGAATAAGATTTTCAACCTGATCATTAATTTCTGAGGAAGCTAAAACAATCGCTTTTTTGCCACTTTGTTTTGCTTTAAAAAGCGCAGATTCAGCAGACTGTAAAAGTGTTGCGGCATCTTGGGCATCTTTTGGATAAATACTGACTCCAATACAAGGCTCAAAGGCTAGTAAGGAACCCTCCCATTCAAATGGACTGTTCGTAGCCTTGGAGATCCGTGGCAGCAAATCGGTAATGGGGCTTGGATCCATACTGCCATCGACCAAAAAGATGAAATCCTGATTGTGAATTCTGGCAACCATGCTAGCTTTAGGCTGAATACTGCGAAGACGCTGCGCAAGCTCCATTTGTATAGCATCTGCAGCTGCATGGCCCAAACTGGCAGTAATGGTATTGATGCGACTTAACTCAATGGCAAGCAATGTAATAGCACCGCCTTTACGATCAGCAATATGAATCGCTTGCGCAATCGCATCTAATAAAAGTGCTTTACTAGGTAAATCTGTCAAGAGGTCATGAGTGGATTTGTACTCTAGTTCCCACTCGATTTTTCTGGCGCGATTAATCGCTGAAATATCTCGGAAAATACAATTTAATAGTTTTTGGCCATCTAACTCAACTTGTTGAGTACGAACATCAATATCTAAAGAAGATCCATCTCGATTTAGAAGTTGAGTGGCAAAACTGGACTGCGCATAGATCATGGCTTGATTGAGGTGTTCAAGCAAAGTACTTTTCTCATTTTCAGCTGCCATGTCTAGAAGGGATACGTTTTTAAACTCATCACGTAAAAAGCCCAACTGTCCACAGGCCACATCATTAAATTCAACGAACTTCCAGGAGTCAGGGTTAATAAGGCCAACACCTTCTGGCATTAAATTAAAAAGTGTACGGTATCTGGTCTCAGCATTACGAGCGCGTTTCTCTTCTTCAGCTAGCGCAGCAGTTCTTTGTACGACTTTATTTTCTAGCTGCTGATTGAGTGAGTGTAGATCTTCTTCAAGTTTACGAAGCAGGTGATTTTGATATGAGGCGTTGTCATAAGTTGACACTAGCATTTGTAAAATCTTCTCTCTGCTAGCATTTACGGTGTAGTGAGATTGATTAATCTCTACATCAAGTGGTGTGCTTGCTCGAAGTGTGACCTCATTGGATTCACCGTTATGATTCCCATTTTGAGGTGTATTAAGCAAGCGATGCACCTGAACCATTAGGCGTTCATTGTCGTAAGGCTTGGTCAAGTAAGCCTCAGCGCCGGCATTAAGACCACGAATCACATCGACAGGATCAGAAAGTGCTGTTAAAAGAATGACGGGAATCGATTGCAGTTGTGGGCTGGCTTTAATACGTTCACACATTTGATAGCCATCGAGCACTGGCATTTGCACGTCGCTGATCACCAAATCTGGGCGATTGATTTGAAGTGCTAGAAGTCCTGCCTCTCCATCTGTAGCAACCTCGCACTTATAACCATTGCTCACAATAAAGCGACGCAACAACTCAGCCTGAATAGGGCTGTCCTCAACAATCAAAATGGTGGCTTGGTTCAACTCTTTTTCCATATGTTTAAAGCATAAACCTATTGAGCCTGGATTTGCTAGAGATCCTTAGCTAGATATCCTCAATGCCTCTACTAAATTACAAGCTTCCCAATTAAATTCCTTATCTGTACGTCCAAAGTGCCCATAGCTAGCCGTGTTTTTATAAATGGGCTTTAATAAATCCAAGGTCTGAATAATGCTTCTTGGGCGCCAATCAAAGATCTCAAGAATGATTTTCTCCAACTTGGAATCAGCCATCTTGCCGGTGCCAAAGGTATTAACCATTAAGGAGGTCGGTTTAGCCACCCCTATCGAGTAAGAAACTTGTAATAAGCATTTACTAGCCAGACCAGCAGCAACGATATTTTTGGCAACATATCGAGCGGCATAAGCCCCTGAGCGATCAACTTTAGAGGGGTCCTTACCGGAAAATGCACCTCCACCATGAGGCGCTGATGATCCATAGGTATCGACCATCAGCTTCTTGCCAGTTAACCCGGTATCGCCTTTAGGGCCTCCTGTCACAAATCGTCCTGTCGGGTTCACTAAATAGCGAATGTTTCCCTTGGCAAACTGTAGTGGAAGGGTGGGCTTGATAAGTTCTTCGATTACCGCTTCACGTAAGGCATCAAGGGCAATATCAGGCGAGTGCTGCGTAGAGAGAATGATGGTATCGATACTTATCGGTATATCGCCTTCATAGCGCATAGTGACCTGGGATTTACCATCGGGCCCCAACCAGTTGAAATGGCCGCTACGACGTAATTTGGCCTGTTGCTGTACAAGCTGATGGGCAATCATGATCGGTGCTGGCATGAGTTGCGACGTTTCAGTGACGGCATAGCCAAACATCATGCCTTGATCGCCTGCGCCTTGATCTAAAGGATCATCTAAAGCTTGGTTAATGCCCTGAGCAATATCAGGGCTCTGAGTTTCAAAAGCCACGAGAACACTACAACCTTTGTAATCCATGCCTAGATCGCTACTGTCATAGCCAATCTCTTTGAGTGTGTTTCTGGCGATGTGGGGGTAATCAACGATGGCTTTAGTCGTAATTTGACCGGTTAATAAGACGAGTCCTGTATTGCACACCGTACTGGCCGCAACCCTACTGGTGGGATCTTGTTCTAGTAAGGCATCTAAGATGGCATCCGATATCTGATCGGCTACTTTATCAGGATGACCTTCAGTGACTGATTCAGAAGTGAATAGGTATGTATCAGTCATATTAATTTTTATCGAATTTAGCAGCCTTATTTGCTACTATAACCCTAGAAGGTTTAGGTGTTAAGCACTGAGAAACTTTCATAAAAATACATAAAGTTCTATGAATAATTTTTTATCAAATGAG
>CAIYZI010000199.1 GCA_903930665.1 uncultured beta proteobacterium | reverse complement strand
TCGCGGGCCTGCAGCAGGGTCATTCAGGTATATATGCTCAGGGGTTATGCATTCCGCGACTAAAAAGTGATTGAAGTTCCAAAACAAGATACATGGGAAATGAACATCCGAAAAACCATCAATAGGAATTTCCAAGCCTTTTGCATCAAGTCCATATGACTGAGCGGCCTTAACAATATCTTCAGCGGTACTGCCATCTCGCGAAACACCACAAACTGTCCGCAATTGCTCTAGCGGAACAAATCTTTTGTAATAGCCTAGGATGATACCCAAAGAAGCCGCGCCACACTCAACGGTTTCCATTTGAATAACCGTAGGCGTTCTTGGCCTCAAAAAGGCCTTCTTCCAAAACCTCCATTTCGAGGCAATCATACTCAAGCTGAGCATCAATATTCCTTATTTAGCCCCGAGCATTGGAAAGAGCAATGAAATCGGGGCCTGCTGATTGAGCACAAATTTTGTATTCGCTAACAGACCACTAGAAATCTGTGCGGACTTTCCATTAGGCGAAGACCAAGCAAAACCATTAGCAGATGTTGGGTCTCTCTTTAACTTAACCGTGACTGCATATGGGGGGCCCATCGAATTATCTAACTCAACTAAGCCCTTATTACCCAAAACGAGCAACATTTCTTGTTCGGTACTCGGAAATTCAGAAACGGACACCACCTCCCCTTCAAGATAACCATAGAGGGACTTATCAACAGTAACGGGGGATACTTGCGCTGTAATACCAGGCTTAAGCTGTTTTGCACCTCTAAGAATGGGAATATAAATGATGACTTCTAAGTCCCTATTTTCGGATTCCATACTGAGTATGTTGGTTCCAGCAGTAACAGCTTCGCCAGTAGTGGTTTTTTTCTCAACCACAATGCCATTCACCGGACTTGTAATCTCCGTCTTTAATTTGTACTCAAATTCAAGCTCTCGAATCTTTTGCTCTAAAAGATCCGACTGAGTACCATTCCTTTTTACTCTTTCAAGACTGCTCTTCATTTCATCAATCTGGAAACGAAGCATGGGTTGGTCAATAAACCCAATAACTTCGCCTTTGGAAATAATTGATCCACTGGCTAAATCGTTCAACTTTCGAATAATTCCCGTTGAAGGTGCCACAATTTGATATACCCCGCCCTCTCGCTCAATAATTCCAACCCCAGATAATGTGGTCGGAATTCGTGCCAAAAAGGCCCAAACTAAAATACCGCATAAAACAATTCCTATTCCAAAAAGAGAAATCCAGGCCCTAGGCCTAGTCACAATCATCAGTTGATCCAATTGATCAGGCGAAGAAAGATTAGTTAAAGCATCTTTTCTAAAAATAGACCCCGACGAATTTGCGGGGCTAGATGCATTATTTGAATCTGTAGGCACATTAGGATCGGGCATAGTTCTAACTAGTTAATGGGATGATTTAATGGGGTAGACCTATGGGCACCATCAACTTAGTGCTCATTAATTTTTTCCACCCTGTATCAGCACAGCAGGGGAATTTGGAATGCTGCCCGGAACCTTATTTAGAGTCAGAAGTTGTGACACTAAATTAATAACCAAAGATGAATACCCTGCTCCTGTATCTGGGATGCTATAAGAATCACCATTAAGGCTCTCTACTTTTGCAAAATTTCTCTCAGCATCTTTATTTTTATTGACCACTAAAACTGCGAACTCATTATTTCCATCAGCCTTTGCATCGACAGCCTCACCAATAGGGGGAACCTTTATCATTAGTGGAGGCGACGCATTCTGAATTCTCACTAGCTGACCTAAAAACATAAATATATCAAAAGTCGAGCGCAGATTTACTTGTAAATTAATTTTTCCTGCATCGATACCATTTGTTTTGGCTACCTTTACCTTGCAAAAAGTTTCGCTGGAAAACTCAGCACGAGCTTGCTCGGTATATTTTCCTTCCTTCATGCAGAGGCGATAAAAATTATTTCTTTTAAAAAGTTGATAACTGCCGTGTTTGTTGGAAACCGACTTAATTTCAACGCCCCTATTTCTTAGAACATCCTCGTATTGGTCACCATACTGTTTTTTTAATTGCACCCCAGTAATCTCTTCCCCATCTTTAATTTCACTTGAATACGACACAGCCAAAAGACCATAGTTGAGCAACTTGTACATTTGCTCCTGGAATTTTGGATAGTCAGGTGATGCAGCATCATTGGTGTATACCGTTGGCGGAGCATCCCCAACCCTGTACTCGAAAGAGTCAACCAATAAGGTAAACATCAGCTCTTTTGGTATGTGATGCCGTGAAAAATACTGCATAACCTCAAGCGGAATATTTGAGAGAAAGCCTTTTGTAAAGGTGGCGTTATCTAACGAAGATTGACTAAAGTTAAAGCTATTTCCGAAAGTTGCCATAGGAAGAACGGTAGTTCCTCCTAAATATAAGGATGGAGTTGCATTTGCTAGGGTATTTCCTATTCCATAAAATGAAGCACCTAAGCTAGGGGAGATGCTCACAGAGCCGGTTCCGGTGATATTCGGAATATCTAGAAAGCTTAATGGTCGGTTATTCCCCGCACGAACAATATTTAGCAATAATCCGTTAATTTGATATTGCTCAAGAATAAGGGCGTACTTAGAAGACATACCGGAAAAATCTGGTGTGATCGGGGTGGTACAAGCACTTAGAAAAACTAAGCACAAGAGCATTACGCGCTTAATGGATGCAATCATTATTTATATTTATTTAATTTGATGTAATTTAACAGGTTTTTTAAGTTGTTAGCCGCCTACCCTGCTTATCTTATTTTTAGGGCAAATTGACGCTCAATAGCCTACACATTTATTTAATAAAAACACCTTCAAAGACTATTTGGTCGGATATAACCCTGCTTGCGCTAACTTTGCTGTGCCTTGATTAGGAAAACCTAATTACTCGGTGAGGATCACGACCTTGCTCTTGGCCAATCATCTTACTTAATCTGACGTTAGCTTGATGGTAGCATGGTACGCGGCCTCTAAAGCCAAAATTTACTTGATGACCTTTGAAGTTCAAACTGAGCGATATCAAGGTGCTTCTCGCCAAGCCACTTACCGAGCTAACTCATGATGAGCTACTGCGCAGAGCGCAGTATTTAGAGGTAGAGAATGCTTACTTAAAAAAGCTTGAAGCCATACTGGCTCAAGCTCGGATTCCTAATAGTACCTACTACCAGGTCAGCATTGGCAATAAATACGATCCTTATCTGGATGCTAAATGCTACGGCCATCGACAAGTGCAAATAGGGCTTGGTCATCAGAACCATTACCTCAATCACTAGAACGTGCAAAGACTCATGACCCAGATGGGAATCAAGTCCACTATTAAGTCCAAGCGATACCAGTCTCACAAGGGATCCAATGTCAAGGTAGCACCCAGTCTATTGCACAGCCAAATCAAAGTGGATGAGTGATGTCACAGAGCTCAACATCAAGGATGAGAAGGTTTACCTCTCACCCAAATTAGACCTATATAAACAAGAGATCATCTCTTATAAGATTCACCGACAAACCGCAGCTCAGCATGGTGATAGAGATACTCAAAAGCGCCCTTAAAAGGCTTTAAAAAAAAGAACAAGCAATTTTGAGCTCTGATCAAGGCTGACAATATCAAATGGGGGGTTAGCAAGAGGCCCTAAAAACAAGGCATTGCTCAAAGCATGTCAAGAACAGGCAATAGCCTTGATAACACTGCTATCAAAACTGGTTTTAAATTATGAAAAACGAGTTTTATTACCAAAAGAAGTTTGAAAGCATCGAATCAAACAAAAAAACTAAAGGGATTAAGCCCGGTGCAATACCGAACTCAATCCCTCGTGCTAACTTCACTAAACCGTCCAACTTCTGGGGGTCAGTTCATTCGGGTGTTAGAAAATTTAATACTTTTTTTAATGAAGCATCAAATAATATTCACTTATCCATATTACTGGCCAGGAACAGGTCCACTCACAGGATACTGAGAACAAGCTTCTGAAGGATTTTGATATTGCCCTCCAGCGGCTGTTACAAGACCTTCCGAAGAGGTAGTTGGATGTCCGAAATAACCCTCACCAATAGGGCAAAAGCAAGTGGCAGTTTTTGCACCATTGGTTTTATCTTTATCAACTGTACATAAATAATTCCAGCAATTAGTGCCTTTTGCGCCACCAGCAGGACAAACCTGATTATTAGATTGGGCCATCGTAAATTGAGGTGTGGCGCTTTCTTGTGGATACATCAAGATATCTAGGTTGAAATAAGACCAGATTTTATCTTGGCTTGGGCGCGCGCATGATCCATTCATATTTCCCTCATTTACAGCAGCAATACCATGCAAGGTAGTACCGTTCTGAACGGCAATTTCCTTGGTGATAATTGGACACTTGCAAACCGCTTCATCATATTCTCGAGTAGTTTTTCCACCGTCCTCTTTTACTTTGATTTTTTTACCTGTAGGCTTACAGGTTGAAGCCCCACACAAAGCAAATTCCCCAGGACACTCAGTTAACCCAGTTTTTCCTAAAAATTGCTTAGGACCAGGATGGGAGCTATCGGAATCTCTATCACCCCTTATATCTCTAGATCCAGGATCGACTCTGTCGCGAAGATCCCTAGTACCTAGATCAGCTTGGGCAAGTAAAAAGCTACCGGCACCCTGATCAAAAGTGGACGCACTCGCCGTCCCGCCAATTAATATAAAGACAGCACCTATTAAAATAATTGCTGCTGAAAAAGTTCTTTTCATATTTTTCTCCAAGTGAGGTGAATAGATGTTGCGATAAATCGAAATCTGTTTTGCACAATTACTTATTGACCGGTGGTAACCAGCCATTTGCTGGATACATACCACATGCCTTAGCTGGTGGGTTGTAATAACCACCAGCCGCAGTAAATAGAGAGTCATTTGGGCGAACTTCACGACCAAATTGCCCATCATTAATAGCGCAATAACAAGTTGCCGTTTTCGCGCCATTGGTTGTTTCTTTGTCGACTTTACACTCAAAATTCCAACAATTTGAACCGACCGTACCTTCTTGACATAAGTGCATGTTAGCCATAGCACTGGTAAAAGGTGGGCTAGCACTTTCTTGGGGATACATCACGATGCTCTCGTTATAGAGCGCCCAAACAGTATTGGGCTGACGATGAGCGCATGAGCCATTCATATTTCCTTCATTCACTCCTGCTATGGCTGTCAAGCTAGTGCCGTTTTGTTGTGCGATTTCGGCAGTAATAACGGGGCATTTGCATTCGGACTCTTCAAAATAACGGAATGTCTTACCGTCATCACGTTTTACTTTAATTTTTTTTCCCGTTGGCCTACAAGTGGAAGCCAGACATAAAGCAAATTCACCTGGGCATTGGGTCATACCAGATGCCTCATCAATCGTTGTCTTCGTCGCACTCATTTGATTGGCGCGATCTCGCGCATCGTCATCGTGCTTTTCCTCTACCTTTGAACGTAAGAGCCCATCGTGTGAATCATTTTGAGCAAGTAAAAAAATGGGTCCAGAGTTATCAGAGGGAGTTAAAAAATTAGCTCCATAAGAACTGCCACCCAAGCATGTCAGAACAATGAAGGCACTTATAGAAAGATGGGAAAATTTCATATCGTATTTAATTGAGACTTTAAAGTATTCGGCCCAGATAAATCTGGGCCGCTGTTTATTGAATATGATTTAACAATAATTTTAGTTATTGCATTAGTTGATCTGGGAAACCCACAGGCAACTCTTTACAAGCCGCCGCAGGATTATTCCAAGTACTTCCAGCATAAGTAACGTATCCGCGATCACCTTTGGCTTTCTGGCCAAATAAGCCTTCGCCATACGGGCAACGGCAACTAGCTGTTTTTACACCATTGTTTTCTTTTGGATCCACAGTGCAAATATAGCTCCAGCAATTAGATCCTTGCGCAGAGCCCTTGGCCGTGCAATTTTGGGACTTAGAGGCAGTGGACTGCATGAAGCTACCATCAGGCTGCTCTTGTGGATAGGTGGTTACAGTTGTAGAAAAATAAGACCAGATTTTTCCAGTGCCAGGTGAGCGGCAAGAGCCATTCATATTGCCTTCATTCAACCCAGCCACACCAACCAAAGGTGAGTTATTTTGAGAGGCAATATTAGACGTAATCACAGGACACTTACAAATTGCCTCTGGATACTGTTTAGTGGTTTTTCCGCCATCTTCCTTAACTGTGATGGTTCTTCCTGTCGGTTTACAGGTAGAAGATGCACACAACGCAAATTCTCCAGGGCACATTGCAATGCCGGCTGTACCATGTCCATCGTTAGTTCCACTAGTTTT
>CAIYZI010000198.1 GCA_903930665.1 uncultured beta proteobacterium | reverse complement strand
CTTTGCTTGGTGCGGATAGCGTGGGTGTAACCTTTGCTTTGATCGCCTTAGCCAGTTTTGGGGCTTGGCGTGCCTTTATAGAGGGCGACTTTTTGGCAGTTGACTTGTTAGTTTTAGGTATTGATTTATTGATGACCTTGCTCGATGTTGTCGTGCGCATATTTACTCCTAGTGTTGCTACCCCACCATTGGGGTAGCAACACCAGTAACGCTCTGAATAACAGTAATATCAAGCAATAGTAGACATATTTGGTAAGAGTCTTTACTCATGAGTTTTAGGTCGATTTATTTTTCCAAAGAAGCTCCTTATGGGGCGGGTATGGCCATTTTTGCTTGCTTGGCCTATCCCGATAAATTAGATGATGATGTGCGGATGGGTGATGTCCATGCTAGTTTGTACCATCTGTATCTTCGTCATAAAGCTAATCAAAACCCGGATTGGTTTTTCCCTATTGCAAACATGATAATCAGGTTGATGCGATAACCCAGGCCTTAGCTTTTATGCGCAACCGCCTGGACGAGCCGGGGATTATTGGCTTTTACCGGATGGAGTATGAATGTATGGTGCTTAAGGGCTTGATATAACTTTAGATAGTGGCTTGGGGGCAACTCTGTCGCCAACATCAAATATCGTATCCGGACAGTCGTATAACTCTGTAATCTAGGCGCAGAAATAAGCTCTTTCTACGCAGAAGATTTTGATGGTTGCGGCACTTTTAAGCCTTCCCACAACACGCTTCAGACTCCATCAAGGTTTTATTATGGACTTTGGTATGCTGAGCAAGCAGAAAAACTCAATCCCTATGATTTTGATTTAGCCAATGCCGAAATTAAATCACCCGTTGATGGTGCAGTAGTAAATCTAGCCATTTTTACTAAGGGCGGAGTTGTGAGCCCTGGGCAAAGATTAATGGAGGTTATTCCAGCAAATGAATCCTTATTGGTCGAGGCTCAATTGCCCGTCAATTTAGTTGATAAAGTGCGTGTTGATTTACCGGTTGAGATGATGTTTACCGCATTTAATACCAATCGAACACCCCATATTCCTGGGGTATTAATCACCGTTGGCGCCGATCGAACCGTCGATGAAAAAACAGGTAACCCCTATTACAAAATACAAGCGGTCTCCACTGCAGAGGGTGCCAAATTATTGGGTAACCTAAAAATTCGCCCTGGTATGCCTGTGGAATTATTTATCAAAACGGGGGAGCAATCGATGATGACCTATCTGCTTAAACCCATATTTGATCGATCCCACTCAGCGTTACGCGAGGATTAAGGCAATTGAGGCTCTGTGTGCATTCTTTAAAATGGGTGTTTGTAGTTGCACTTTGTCTGATTGGAAAATCAGCGTTGGCAATCAATTTGATGCAAGCCTATGAGCTGGCATTGCAAAACGATCCCACATATAGATCAGCCACCAAAGATTATGAGGCAGGGTTAGAAAATAATCCCATTGGCCGCTCAGCTATCCTGCCTAAGGTTGGCGCTAGTTACAACCAAAATGCCAATAAGGCCACCCAGTGGGGGGCCCAATATACGGGCGGCCCTAATGTTGCCACCAACTGGGCATATCCCAGTAATTACTCTTATGTTCAGATTACACAGCCCATCTTTAGTATGGATGCTTTTGCCCGCTGGAAGCAGGGCATTGCTCAGGCAGACTTTAGTCAAGCCAGATACCTATTTAATACGCAAGATCTATTAATTCGGGTATTGCAAACTTACGTTGATCTCCTGTATTCGATTGATCAGCTCCATTTTCAAGAAGCTGAAAGAGATGCCTTTTTAGAGCAATCACGCGTCACAAAGCATCTCAATCAGAAGGGTGAGGCATCAATTACGGATGCGCTTGAATCAGAGACGGCATTTGAGGTATCCGAAGCAAAAGTAATTGATGCAAAAGATGCAATTGAAAATGCGAAACGAAAATTAGAGGGAATGATCGGTCAGTCCGTTGATGACCCGGCAACTGTATCTAAGTTGATCGGCAATTTTGCTTTTATTAATTTTGGCGCTGATGGATTTGAAAATTGGAAAGATAAGGCGTTAGCCAATAATGCTGAATTAAATGCCGCTATTAAGAATATTGAAATTGCTAAGCAGGAGTACCGTAAAAACCAGGCCGCCCACTATCCGGTAGTTAATTTAATTGGAGCGATCTCTACTCAAACTTCTAATACCGCTACCACCATTAACCAAACCTTTAATCAAAATTATGTAGGCATACAGGTTAATGTACCGCTTTATAGCGGCGGCGAGACCAATGCACGTACGAACCAAGCCTATGCCAACTATGAAAAGGCGCAAGCTGATTTTGATGTAACCCGTGAAAAAGTTATTACAGAGTTGCGTAAGCAATATGACGCCGTGCGATCAGGAAGGCAAAAAATCCAAGCCTTAACAGCCGCTCAAAACTCTGGAGAACTACTGGTTAAAGCTATGCGTAAAAGTGTGCAAAATGGAGAACGCATTAACGTCGATGCGCTGTTGGCTGAAAAAGGCCTTTTTAGCACTCGCCGTGATTTAGCCCAAGTCAAATACAACTACTTGCTTTCCTACCTCAAATTAAGTCAATTGGGGGGTGTTTTAGAGGTGGAGGACTTTGAGAAAGTGGCTTCTTACTTTAAGTAAAGTGCTTATTGAAATCCTTAAGAACATGCTATGTGACTAAAATTTAATGCTAACATTTTCAAACTAACTACATTTTATAAAAGCAGGGTAAATATTAATAAATCGCCCTTTTCTCTATGGCCATTGGTTCAACTGTAGCTGTAGCATTAGCTAGCTTTACTGCGAATCCCGCTACATCTGTAGTGATTAAGGATAGCGCTAGTAACATCTCAAATAATCTGGATGCGCTGGAGGCCAATGTCAGTTTAATCCCCTCGATTACTATAACTGGTAGCGCATCCTTATTTATGACTGTTGCTCAGTTGATGTCTGATGCCGCTGTTCTTGGGAAAATATCATCCTCTTACACTGTAAGCGTACAGGGAGTCACGCTAAGCAATATACAGAGTGTCATTTCTAGTGGAAACCTACTTACCAAAGGGACTCTTTCCAAATTCACAATTACCGATACCGCTGCCAATATTTTGAGTAATTTGGACGCTTGTGAGACTTACGCTGCTCATATATCCAGAATTACCTGCTCAGATTCGGCAGCGCTTACGATCAGTTATGCCACATACTCTGCAGATAGATCTGCATTAGCCCTAGTTAAAGAGGCTGGAATTTTAACTGTTACTGGGGTTTCTGTAGGTAATGTTGTAGCTTTGAGCGCTGATCTTAAAATCATCGGTTTTGGCGCTGAGGGCTCTCATATCGAAGTAGCGGACACCGGCGCCAAT
>CAIYZI010000197.1 GCA_903930665.1 uncultured beta proteobacterium | reverse complement strand
CTGACGTTCAGTTTCAGAGGCAAAACCAAAGAGTTGCTGGGCATCTTCACGTACTTGGAAGTGTGTGAGAAGCGTAATTTTTTGGTTTGTTTCTGGTAGTTGATACAAGGTACTCATCGGTACATCAATTTCATAGCCAACCCCTTGGCAATCAACCAACAGGCGGGGAGGATGAACGGAAACCAAAGTTCCTTGAATGCGACCAATCATATGAGGATCTTAACCTGACGTATTTGAATGTGAATTATTAAATTGAATTTGATGGCTTGCCACGTTTTTTGGTGGCCAATGCAGTTGTTATTTCTTTGGGTATTTGTGCATGATGCGCAGCGCAAATTGCTACCCCTAGTGCATCAGAAGCATCCGTACCGGGGGCCCGATTCAGGCGTAACAGTCGTTTGACCATTTCTTGAACTTGGGGCTTGGCTGCTCGACCAGTTCCAACAATTGCTTGCTTTACGCGTAGGGCACTGTATTCCGCCACAGAGAGTTTTTCTGAAACTAGTGCAGCAATGACAGCACCCCTAGCCTGACCAAGCATGAGTGTTGAACGTGGGTTCACATTGAGAAATACTTCTTCGATAGCAGCGGCTTGCGGATGGTATGTCTCGAGAACCTCTTTAACACCAGCATAAAGGGCGCCCAATCTCTCAGGCAGACCTTTGGCTGGATCACCACTTTCAATCGTCCCAGATGCTATGTACGTGAGTTTTTGGCCATCAACATCGATGACGCCAAAACCTGTTGTTCTTAGCCCTGGGTCGATCCCTATCCAGCGCATATGTTTTGATGAACTTTTATTTATTTTGAATTAATGACGGAAGTGACGGGTACCGGTAAAAATCATGGCAATGCCATGTTCATTAGCAGCTGCAATAATTTCGTCATCACGCATGCTGCCACCAGGTTGAATCGCGCAACTTGCACCGCCATTCACCACAACATCAAGGCCATCACGAAACGGGAAGAACGCATCACTAGCAACTGCTGAACCCTTGAGGCTTAAGCCCGCGTTTTCAGCTTTAATGCTAGCCATGCGTGCCGAGTCAACACGACTCATTTGGCCGGCGCCTATTCCTAAAGTCATACCATTGGCGCAGTAGACAATGGCATTGGATTTCACAAATTTAGCAACTCGCCAAGCAAACATCATGTCGTTCATTTCACTCGGAGTTGGCTGTCTTTGGCTAACAACGCGCATTTCGCTTTGCAGAACATTTTTAGCGTCTGGAGATTGCACTAGTAAGCCGCCTCCAACACGTTTGAAATCAAATGTATTAAATGCTGATCCAAGTGGAATCTCTAAAAGACGTACATTTTGTTTGGCGGCGAAGATCGCTTTTGCTTCAGCAGTAAAGCTTGGGGCAATCAATACCTCCACAAATTGCTTGGAAATCGCTTCTGCTGCAGAACCATCACATTGCACATTAAAAGCAATAATTCCGCCAAATGCTGAGCTAGGATCAGTTTTAAATGCTTTTTGATAAGCCTCTAGCGCATTTGCACCTACAGCTACACCACAAGGATTAGCATGCTTGATGATCACGCAAGCAGCTGCACCGCCAGCATTATTAGAAAAGCTCTTTACGCATTCCCAGGCTGAATCTGCATCTGCAATATTGTTATAGGAGAGTTCTTTGCCTTGTAATTGCTTGTAGTTGGCAAGGGCTCCATCCACTGTTTGAATATCTTTGTAGAAGGCAGCTGATTGATGTGGGTTTTCACCATAACGCATCTCTTGGACTTTTTCAAAAGCAAGATGCAATGTATCCGGATAAGCTGAGCGTGCTTTGTGATCGAGTTCATCACCTAATGAGGAAAGGTAGTTGGCAATAGCGCCATCATATTGAGCGGTATGAGCAAAGACTTTTTTGGCAAGGCCAAGATTGGTTTTATATGAAACCGTATTGTTATTTGCCTTCATCTCTGCTAATACAGGCTCATAGTCTTCGGGAGAAATTAACACCGTCACATCTTGATGGTTCTTTGCAGCTGCGCGTAGCATTGCTGGGCCGCCAATATCAATATTTTCTACCGCATCTTCAAAAGAACAATTCTCACGAGCAACGGTTTCATTAAACGGATAAAGGTTGATAACAAGCATATCAATGGTATCAATACCATGTTCTTTTAACGCAGCCATATGCTCAGGAAAGTCTCGACGAGCAAGCAAGCCACCGTGCACCATAGGGTGCAATGTTTTTACACGACCATCAAGCATTTCTGGAAACTTGGTTAAGGATGAGACCTCTACTACTGGTAAATGATTTTCTGCCAAAAGTTTGGCGGTGCCACCGGTAGAAATCAGCTTAATACCTTGTGCATGCAGAGCTTGAGCAAAAGGCAGGATGCCGCTTTTATCGGAGACGGAGAGTAGGGCTGTACGGATCATATGGATAGGAAGGTTAGATGAAAGAATAGAATTATTTGATGAGCTGATGCTCAACTAATTTTTTATGCAAAGTATTGCGATTGATCCCGAGGTATTGGGCTGCCAAGGATTGATTTTGTTTAGCGTGTTGCATGACCAGCTCTAACATGGGCTTTTCGACAACCCCTAATACCATTTGGTAGAGATTGGACGGTGGTGTGCCTTGAAGGTCATCAAGGTAACGCTGTAATTGTGTTTCAATGCATTCGGCAATAGGGTGTTTATTTGTCATCAGAAATTCATTCGCTACGGGTAATTAAGCTGCTTCTAAAAAAAGTAAACGGTCAGAATGAGATTTCATCTCATCAAAAAAATCATTCACCATTTGTAATTGGGTTTTGCAATCATCTGCTGTATTCATTCTTTGGCGAAATGCGTGCGAATCGCGCAAACCTTTGCAATACCAACCGATATGTTTTCGGGCGGTACGAAGGCCAATGTACTCACCATAGAACTCATAGTGATCCAGAAGATGGGTATTCATAATGTTCTGAATTTCACTAATTTCAGGGGTGGGTAACTTTTCGCCCGTCTGTAAAAAGTGATGAATTTCCCGGAAGATCCAAGGACGCCCTTGAGCTGCTCGACCAATCATGATGGCATCTGCCCCAGTCGTTGCTAAAACAAATTTTGCTTTCTCTGGGGTGGTGATATCGCCATTCGCTACTACGGGAATGCTGACACTTTCTTTAACCGCCTGGATCGTTTCATATTCAGCTTCACCATGATAGAGATCGGCTCGAGTGCGCCCATGAACGGTCAACATGGAGATACCAGTTTTCTCCGCAAGTTGAGCAATAGCCATGGCATTTTTGTGGTCACGATCCCAGCCAGTACGAATTTTTAAGGTTACTGGTACAGCATCGGGTCCAATTCCAACCGCATTGATCACTGCATCTAAGATTTGCTGCACCAGAGGTTCGTCGCGTAAAAGGGCCGATCCTGCTGCGACATTACATACTTTTTTCGCTGGACAGCCCATATTGATATCAATGATCTGAGCGCCATGGTCTACATTCAGTTTTGCAGCTGACGCCATCATGGCTGGGTCAGCGCCAGCAATTTGAACTGCAATTGGCTTAAATTCACCCTGGTGATTAGCGCGACGTTGGGTTTTTTCGCTTTTCCAAAGCAATGCGTTTGAGGCGATCATTTCCGACACCGCATACCCAGCACCCAGTTTCTTGCAAAGCTGCCTAAATGGACGATCAGTAACCCCAGCCATAGGAGCTACAAATAGTCTGTTTGCAAGGATGTGGGGGCCAATCTTCATCTGGGGTGTGTAAGGATTTTAGAAATGCTTTTGCTTATGTGCAAAGCATGACACTTTAGCATAAATCAGGGCAAAATTGCCTAAAAAATAGGCAATTTATGATGAAGAAATAAAGGCGTTTCGAGCTAAATAGAGGCTATTTAGCGGCGACCAAACATCATTTGACGTGCTAAGGCAGTTTTCACGGGTGGAAGCCACTGTATAGCTGCTAAAGCTAAACCACGTGCAAGTACTACTGGACCAATATTTAAAGTAAAGACTCGCGCCATGAAGTCAGTAAGGCCGATGGTAGTCGTGCGGTCGGCTTTACGACTAGAGGCATATTCCTGCAAGGTTTTCTGTATGAGGGCAGGTGTTTTTGATTCTTCTGGGCCTGAAAAAATGCTGGTCAGTTTTTCAGCTAGAAGATAGGCATCTCGCAAGCCTAAATTTAGACCCTGCCCAGCTACGGGATGCAGGGTTTGCGCTGCATTACCAATCCAAACCTCGTTTTTGGTAGTGATTTCTTTGCGGTAGTTAAGACCTAGTTCGTAAAGTCGACGATCTTGTATTTTTAAGAATTTCCCAATTCGAGAGCCAAAAGCTTCTTGGAGCGCGCTCAAGAAATCAGCATCATTTAGAGCAAGCCTTCTTTGTGCGGATTCTGGTGAGCTGCACCAAACTAAATTCAAAATATTAGAGCCATAGTGGCTGGGCAATACCGCAAGCGGACCTTCTGAGGTAAAACGTTCCCAAGCTTGATGAGGTAATGCATTCTCTACCTCAACCAAACCCACCAATGCGGATTGCCCATAGTCGCGTCCAGACTCAACCCAATCTTGTTTTTTAAATAGACCACCTTCAGCATGAACAATGCATCTAGCGTTAATTAGATCGGCATGGGTATTACTAGTGAGGTGATGCCAAACAAAGTTTGGGCTATTAGCTTGAATAGCGCGCAAAGCTTTTCGAAGCGTGAGGTGTATGTCGCGATAACGAATAATATGACCCAATGCGTCTTGACCAAGTTCTTCCCGGGTCATGAGGGCGCGTCCAAAACGTCCCGCCTGAGAAACGTGTACACGATGAATATTGGCGCATTCAGTTGGCCATGCATTGATGGTGTCGAGTAAAAGCTTGCTGCCATGGGAAAGGGCGATGCCCCGACTATCGGCGGCAGCTAAATCTGCATCATCAATGGGATTTCGGTCATTAAGCAAAATATTGGCTTCAGGAAATTTTTGCAAACACCAGGCTGCGCAAGCAAGACCAACTGGCCCGCCTCCTTGAATGGCAATATCGTAACGATGATTATTCATTGAACTATTTGTGTTTAGTGCTTAGTGACCCATGATCGCTTCAATCTCATCGGCTTTAACGGGAACACCACGAGAAATTAATTCACATCCGGAATTATTAATAACAGCATCGTCTTCAATCCGAATCCCAATATTCCAAAAGGCTTCATCTACATCATCAGCTGGACGTATATAGAGTCCAGGCTCGATGGTAATAACCATGCCAGCCTTGAGAATTCGCCAAGGCTTCTTATCTGATGAAGTGGCTACTTGCTCGCGATAGGAGCCCACATCATGAACATCCATTCCTAACCAATGCGATGTTCGATGCATGTAAAAGCGTCGATAGGCGCTAGTTTCAATAGCGTTTTCAAGTGAACCTACTTCAGATAGCTTGAGAAGTTTTTCATCAATCAACCCTTGGGTGAGGACTTTCAAGGCCGCCTCATGGGGTTGCATGAAAGTATTGCCAGGCCGTGTTACTGCTATGGCAGCCTCTTGGGAGGCTAAGGTAATGTCATACAGCGCTCTTTGAGGGCCGGTAAATTTTCCG
>CAIYZI010000196.1 GCA_903930665.1 uncultured beta proteobacterium | reverse complement strand
CGAATCGCCACATAATCGACATTTAATTTTTTCAATCACTTTGAGGATCCAAGAATTTTGGCTGATTATTAATGGCTATAGATTATTAGGGATCAGCAGTCTTGGGAAGACGTATATTAGTGGTGCCCCTTGTCCGACTCGAACAGACCACCTACTGATTACAAAGCAGTTTAACAGCTTTGTCAGTTGGGCCTCCCCTATACAGCCATTGGGCTTCGTTAACATTAAATCACATTGGATCACATTTTTTATTACTTAGGTTGACACTTTGTTGACGCATTATTAGCTCTTAAGCCTTCATCACAGTCATTGCCGTGCCGCCATAACGCCTCAAGCCTAACATCGCTGAAAGAGTCTTATTAAACGATGCTAAGACTTTAATTATTTTCATCATCTCGGAAGGTGATTAAAAAAGCTCACCTATCCATAAAATAGATCGACCGGACGTATGTACCTTAAAGCCCGTGTCCAGTAATTCTCTGCCTAAAACCAACCAAAAAACTACCTGAAGGTGGTCTTTTATTTTGGGTTTGAAGTTTTTTAAGCCATTCCAAATCTGTAAGTCATTGTTTTTATTGGATGTTCTACTAGAACATTAGCCTTTTGAAGCGTTTTCTAGCAAAGATTGGATCCGCCCTAGAGGCTCGGCAATCATCCGCTTAAGAGTGGCCATCCCATTTATTAATTAATCTCAAATTTGAAAAGATGTGGCCCATGCTGGGATATCCTCGCTACGCTCAACGAGGGAGCCGTTCTTATAAATTGCAAACGGTTCGTAACAGGGGATATTGGGGTCAATACTATCCTGACTATTATCGATAAGTAACGCTGCTGATGCAATTTTTACCGCCTTTGTTGCATTAGAGATAACTCTTGGATACCTTGAAAAAATGCTTGCTTGTGGGACGTTGTGTCCGCCCCGCTTTACCCTACCCAATACTCTTTCGCTTGATTTTTGTGGCGAATCCAAGCCCACAAAAATAAAGACTACGAAATAACCCTCATTTAATGCTTTTTGCATAAAGGACAGCTTATCGCCAACTGGGTCCGAAAAAACAGTCTCAAAACTAAAGCTGCCTCCACTTGCTAAAAGACGCTTCCTTGTTCCAGCCGCCTCGACCATAGCCATTTCAGAAAATTCGTTCAGTAGAGGCTGAGGTCCTACCCAAGTGCTTCTAATATCCTTCTCCACTACATCTGGGTCAATATGGGTGGTTGCAAGAACGCCCAAACCTTCTTTTAAGTACTCGCGATAGCATGTCGACTTACCTGCTCCGTTATGACCGGCAATAACTATTAAGATTGGCGACTGTTCACCAAAATTCTCAAAAGCGTCTATTGCGAGGTTAATAAACCTATCAAACAATGCTAGAGCCCCTTCTTTCGGCTCTCCCGTTCATCACCCATACGTTTAAAGCTTGCTCTAAGTCCTTTTAACGCGGCTTTAGCTTTTTCATGCTCTAGTTGTTTTAATTGGCCAATCAATTGAGTTAGTTGAAGATGTGCCTCATGCACTTTTTTTTCTTCTATGACTCTGGCAGATAAGAGGTCCAGAAGGGTGACTGTCCCTCCAAGCAAATATGCCTCATTACTCCCAGCCGGCAATCTTCCCCAAGATTTCCATCTCCGAGCAAGAGAAACGAGCTGCTTAATTCTTTCTCTATTCTGAACACGCACCGTAGACATATCCTTAGAATTCGACCATAAGTAAATTGTTGGTCTTTCCACCAGAAAAATACGTGATGCCTCAGAGACGTTCAGCCCAAATGCATCTCTTACGCAGGCAATAGCATCAGCTGGACTAAAGATATTTTCAAACTCTATCGCTTCTCTAAAGGATTTTTGCATTCCTACAAAGGAGAGGTCTTCAGCCCTTCGCGCAGTAATGATAGTTACAACGCGTGGTACTCCAGTTGAGGAGTATGCGGACTCCGATGACATCCTTCTTGATGCATAGGCATATTCAAGAGTGTCATCTGAAGACATTGCAGAGCCAGTGTTGCATGGGATATGACGCAAACGTACATTACGGCCTTGGCGACCAACCTCTCTAGCAGCTTGTTCAGTGGGAAACATATAGTTCCTATCCTTTATAGGGCTGTCCATTCGCCTTTGGCAAATGGGGTAATAATTTGATTAAAAACAGCCGACATATCATCATGCATTTCTGTAAAAGTTGAGGCTATTTCACTTCCTGACTTAAGTAGTGGGGCCTCTACCCATCTATCAATATCTAAAACAGCTGACAGTCCTGATTCATATTTCTTCATAAGTCTTGCAGGAGGAGCCAGTAAACCTTGTAAATCTGGTGGAAATTGCGGGGGACCAAACCCACGACCGTATTGAATCCGCATGCGCCCCATTTGTCTAAAAGGCTCATATAAATTAAAAACTATCGGTGATTCTTCCTCTAGAGGTGATACACCTAGCGGGGATTTCACATAATTCTCCGGCACATTTCCTTCAGAGGGGACAATAAAATCAACGTAACGCATCCCCAATCGTGATGCGTGAACTTCACCGATTGTTCCAAGCAAATCTAATAGGCGCCTCCACTCTGCATCAAAATCAGAATACTGACTATATGCTGTAACGCTAAAAGTTAATACGCCAGGCTCTATACGCACGACTTTTGTTGTTGCCTCATTGACTAGGTCGTAACCCAAAATCCTTGGACCCCCAAAAGGCTCTTCATTTAAGCCATTCGGCCCAAGACCAATCTGTATTTGCTGTATTGGCGTTTTGTGCGGATACTCCGCACCAATCGCCGAGATATAGGCATTTACATACTCTTCAGGCTGACAAGCTTCAAAAGGAGTAAACCGAATCTGTGCCAGCACTAATGCCAAGGGAGCGTTATTCCATGTCCCAAGAGCCTTATCTTTAAAAGTCAATGTAATCTCCAATATTTGAATCTACCTAAGATCATCTTCTTATATTACACTTTATTTAACATAGGTCTTCTAAAATTTGAAAATAGATTACATCTTATATTACACAGAAAAATAAGCCCTGGAGATAGCAATGAGCCCCGAAAAGCCGGTAAGCCATCAAACCAAAGGCAAGATCAGCCCATGATCTGAGACTTTAGGTTTCCTGGGGGAGCCAAAAAGATTGCCGACCTAGGCAATCTGAGCATCACCCGATTCCCCAGAATCGGAGGCTGCCTACAGCCGAGGTGATGATTTGGGGGCGCAGCCCGCCGCGAACGAAGTGAAGCTAAATACGAAATCAAGCAAAGTACAGATCGCCCAAAGGCGAGATGTTTTGCGTCCCAGGCAATACGGGCTCAATTTATTGAGAATGGATTAGGCTGGGTGTTATTTCGTATTTAGCTTCACTTTTGAAGCGGCCTGCAAGCCTCTGGAAGAGGTGCGCAACGTAGTGGAGGAATGGTGTGAGGCCCGTCCAGGGCCTAATCAACCAAGAACCCTTATAGAATAAGGGCGTGTACAACGTCGCCAACGGCGATTTGGGTGATGGTAGTCATTTTATTTTTGGTCAATTTTGTAGACTTATATCTAAGTAAAATTGACCATATCTCATAGCTGATATCTAAGTGCGGCTTCTCAGCACCCCACTTAGATAGCAACTTTGAAGTTGATGCTAAGGAAATCTTGAGCCTTTAGACTCAAGATTTGATAGATTTGACTAACTCCAACGCTTCCAATAGATCTTGAATTGATTGCTTTGCTTCAGCCGAATCGAAGTTGCCAACCAATTGACCAACCCTTATCAGCTTAATATTGGCTTCTGCAACTTCTGCATTTCTCGCCAAACTAATGCTTACATCTTTGCGCACTTGATCCCAGCAAACTTGAGCTTCAGACTTTCTAGCAAGAATCCCAGCGACCTCTCCTGCATGCTTGCTCATACGCT
>CAIYZI010000195.1 GCA_903930665.1 uncultured beta proteobacterium | reverse complement strand
ATAGCAGCCCTATTACTGTATTGGCGATTGATTTAAATCGATTGAATACAATCACAGCAAGCCTTGGTCATCCTGCATCAGATGCAATTCAAGTTGAGCTTGCGCAACGTTTACGGGCAATTAAACCTAAAGCGGGCATGGTGGCCAGAATACATAATCAAGACTTTATTTACCTCGTCGATGGCTCACTGGACCCCAGCCCCATCACCGAATTACTCACCCGCATATCCAGGGCTACCAGTACACCCTTTAATTGGAATGGAGCGATGCTCGAGTTTGAACCCTGCATCGGAGTCAGCGTCTATCCAAAAGATGCTCAAGATGCCAACTCCCTTCTCGAGTCAGCAGAGGCGGCCCTTTTCAAGGCCAAAGAAAGTGGTCGAAAGGCTATTGTTCTAGCTTCTCCAGAGCTTAAAAATGAGGTAGAAAATTTAATACGCAAAGAAAATGAGTTGCGCTCAGCGTTTGCTAATGGCCAATTAGAAATATTTTATCAACCTAGAGTAGACCTCATTACAGGAAAAATTTCTGGTGCCGAAGCTTTGATGCGTTGGCGAGACCCGATCAAGGGAATTATTCCGCCAAAAGACTTTATTCCCTTAGCGGAGGAAATTGGCCTTATTAGGTCAATGACTGAATGGGCACTGAGTGAAGTCTGTAACCAACAAAAACAATGGTCAGATAGCGGTATTGACATCGTGCCAATTTCAGTAAATTTAGTTGCTGAACAATTTCAAGATGATCAAATTATAAAAACATTAAAAACAAGTCTAGAGGAAAGTCGTTTACCCGCCAAATTTTTGGAAGTCGAGTTAACCGAATCAGCCGCCATGCAAGATCCAAAGAAAACTGCGCAATTGCTCAATCAAATTCGCGACTTAGGCATTCTTATTGCTATTGATGATTTTGGTACAGGCTACTCTTCTCTCGCCTATCTTGAAAAGTTCCCGATCGACATTCTTAAGATTGACATTTCTTTTGTGCAGGGTGTTACCAAGGATCTGCACTCCATCGCAATCACGAGCGCTATTATCGCGATGGCAAAAGAATTAAAGTTTTTAATTGTTGCCGAAGGTGTAGAAATTGAAGGTCAAAGAGAGTTTCTTTCATCACATCATTGCGAGGAAGGTCAAGGATATTTATTTTCTCAGCCAGTACCAGCCGATACATTTAAGCAATTACTAATCAACAAAGTGAGTTACTGAAATCCCCCTCTAGAGCGGTGACTCTCTCCCTTCAAATAGCTCAATGGCAACATTGGCGATTTCAAGATTAAATGTTTTTCCAGCGCCATCTTTAATTACCTGTATTGCTGAAGGCAAACCAAGTCCGGGCCTATAAGGGCGATGTGAATACATTGCCTCAATCGTATCTGCTACAGCTAACACTTGAGCCTCTGGCAGTATCTGATCACCCTTCAAACCCCTAGGGTAGCCTGAACCATCTATTCGCTCGTGATGCTGTCGCACTATTTCAGCAATCGGCCAAGGAAAGTCGATGTCTTTTAGCAGCTGATATCCATTTTCAGGATGCTCCTGCAGAAGCTTTCCCTCAAACTCCGAAAGCTTTGAGGGTTTAGTCAATATTTCTGAAGGAATCGCAATCTTTCCAATATCATGAATCATTGCAGCTAACCTTAATCCATATATTAGATCGGGGCTCCACCCTAATTTATTCGCTATTAAACATGATATTGTCGCTACATTTTTCTGGTGACCGGCTGTATAAGGATCCCTCAACTCCATTGTTTTAGACATCACCTCAACAGTGCTTGTCAAAGAGGCGCGCAACCTCTCCTCCTGAATTTGCTGCTCAAGGTGTTGCCTAGTTAATTCTTCTTGCTTTTGAAATGAAGCAAATCCGAAACCCAATTCAGCTGCCATATTAGAAAAAATATGCACCTCTAAATCAGTGAATGAATGAATGACAGATGAATATATCGCCAATGCACCGATTACTTTATTGGACTGCTTAATAGGGACAGCTAAAACGGAATGAATACCATATTTTTGAGCCCTATCTTTCCAGGGTGCAAAGTTAAGATCGGCATTGGTATCCGAAATTAACCAGGGTTTACCGGTTCTAATTGCCCGCCCAATAGGGCCATTGCCGCTAGATGTACTACCTGACCAGCTAACTGAAATTCCTTCAAGATACCCCGAAGAAACCCCGCCCACGCCTTTGACTTGAACTGACTTTTCCGCATCATTGCTGGAAAAACCAATCCAAGCCAACACATAAGCCTCTTGCTTGGTGATAGCTTCACATACATCTTTCATCAACTCTGAGGAAGATGTCGTATTAGAAAGAGCATCTCCTACTGCCATGAAAGCATTTAAGCCCCAAGTCAGGGTTTTAATGCTGGGTGGCGACTTTTTCTTATTCATATGTTTAATCGTCACTAAATATCAAATTCAGGAAGTGGCCTATCAAATACTGCGTACCTATCACGTCCACTTTGCTTGGCAATATACATCGCCTTATCAGACATATCTATCAAATCATCAGTCTTATTTTGATGTGTAACTACCATACTGGCTATACCTATGCTGACCGTTATTTTTGCATTCGGAACACATGGTGATCCCAATTTAATTGCTCGCACGGTAGTAAGAATTTCATTGGCCAACTGAATAGCACCACGCTCATTGGTCTGTGGTAAAAGGACAGCAAACACCTCACCTCCCCAACGACAGGAAAAATCCAATGGTCGTGAAACACAATGCGTGATAGCCCCTGCCACAGCAATCAATGCCAGATCACCGCATTCATGGCCATAATCATCATTGAATCTTTTAAAGTGGTCAATATCAATAAATAAAGCACTGATTGGCTGACCAGAACGCAGTGCGTCTTTCCAAAACCTGGGAAACTCAGTATCAAATGAACGCCGATTTTGCATTCCAGTTAAGGCATCTGTGAATGAGATCATGAGGGTAGTGGCAATTTCTATAGCTGTTTTATAGAATCTCCACAAAATGTAAGCTAACAGAAAAAAAGCAAGTGCAACAAATGAAATCAATAAATAGCTATCTCTAATAAAGGTACTGATTACTTTTTTTACCGTCAACGACACGGTGGTGACAAGTTCATATTTTTCGGAGACCGCATAACCTACATAGGTCTCTTGAGGAAATTCTTTAGTGGCTGCAATCTCAACGACACCTCTAGTTTTTCCATCGGCATGCACTCGCTCTTCAATATAAAAATAAGGATTGAGGTTTGACTCATTTTGTTCTTGCAGGCTTGGGTACACGAAAGCAATATTGCCGCCGGCTAAGTTCACCAAAATTTGGGCATCAGCCAATGATTTGATTGATTCCGACAGATTATGGGCCAAATCTTCAGCAGCCACTTGCTGCGTGATTACGCCGCGAAATTTTCCAGATTTATCCAGGATTGGAACGGCAATATGAAACGTCAGAATCCCATTAGTCTTAGCTTTAACTAAGTTGCCTATTGCATAAGCAAGCTTAGGATTGGCTTTCAAAGTTTTAAAATACAACCTATCAGATAGATCGAGCTTTTTGTCTTCTACTCCAGCACTCGTCGCCCTTACAACGCCATTTTCATCAATATATAAAGACAGCTGAACAGCTGTATTCGTTATAAATGAATTGAAGGCAATGTGGGCCTGTTGCAAGATTTTATATGCAGCCTCATCAGTCAAGCGACCGTCATTAATAGCTTGTTCAATTCTAGGTTTAGCCACATCTAATATTTTTGCAGCATCGCCCAATACAGCATCAAGCATCGCTTTAGAGATATATGCCTCTCTTGCTAACTCTTCTTTTTGGGCATCTCGATAAATTGAGTAATTTTCATACAGAGCTATTGATGCCCCAATACCCAATAGTACCGACAATACTAAAAATAGGGAAAGGTATTGATTGCGAATTTTTTTGATAGCCATATATACAAAACTATTCAATACATTAAAAACAACCCTTTCAAGCCCTCTTCTTATTAATAGTTACCCAGGTCAAGAAACGATCCAGCCATCCTTTAACAAACTGTTGACTTGCCTCACCAATGGCGCCAGATGCATCAAAAAATCCCTCTTTCATCTGCAAAAACATTTCAGGCTGAGCTAATGTTGGCATATCGAGTGTTGCCAAGACGCCCCTCAAGTGCTGCTGAGCTAAGGCTGTACCAACGGGACTTGGAGAGATACCAATAATTGCGGCAGGTATTTTTCCCCAGACATTTTGGCCATAGGGCCTTGAGCCATGGTCTAGGGCATTTTTTAATACACCAGGAATTGAGCGGTTGTACTCTGGAGTGACAAAGAGAACGCCATCAACAGTGGCAATTTGCGCTTTGAATTTCTTCACAGACTCTGCCTGATGATCATCTTCATCTTGGTTATAGAGCGGTAAACCACCAATCTCAGCAAAAGTAAATTGCACGCCAGCAGGTGCCAACTGAATGATGGCATTAGCTAAATGGCGATTAAAGGATTCTTTACGCAAACTTCCTACAACAATCGCTATTTTTAGATTTTCCATATCCGACCCCTCCAATCCTAGGCAGTAAACAGGGAAATTTCCCCAGGTTTTCTGAGCATTTTGTTGACCTCATCCAAATGCATTTCCTCTAAAACAATCATTTCTCGCGCATACTCCTCAAGCATGACCGATTGCACCCCATTTGTTTCGGGATGAGTGCCTGCTGCAATTTTTAATAAATCATAGTAAGAGGCCAAGGCGATCGTTTCATGCTCTAGGCTTTCTCGCAGAATATCGCCAATGTCGTGCCGCTCAGTTTCGAGCAAGGGGCCAATTTTTAAGGATGGATGGCCGCCAAACAGAGTAACAAGCTCACCCGCCCGGTGTGCATGATCTAGACTTTCTGTGGCATTTTCCTTAAGCCAGGAGACTATCGGAATGCGGTTGTAGCCAAATATCATTAGTGAATAGTGGGTGTATTTCACAACCCCTGCTAGCTCAAGTTCCATAATGCGATTGAGTGCATTGATGGCTAGACTATGTTTTGCGTCATTCATAAAACCCCCTTCTTATGCAATACAGATTCCTAACTTCCTATATTCACTCTACTCTTTTTGCCAAGTCTAGCAATAGGGTTTTTGACTATTTTTTAAATTAATTTATTGGGGTCAACCCATAAATCAAAATCAAGCTCAGAAACAAAACCACTTAAGATTGCAGCCTCTTTAAGGGTGATATTTTTTTCGAACGCATGTTTGGCTATAGACGCAGCCTTATCGTATCCAATGTGTGGATTTAATGCAGTAACGAGCATCAAGGATTGCTTCATGAGGCGGTCTATTTTCTCCACATTAGGCTTGATTCCACGCACACAATGCGCTTCAAAAGATCCCATTCCATCAGCCAGAATGCGAATACTTTGGAGGAAGTTATACAAAATTACTGGCTTAAATATATTTAACTCAAAATTTCCAGAAGCAGCACTCATACCGATCGTGACATCATTTCCTAAAACTTGATAACAAATCATCGCCAGCGCCTCACACTGTGTAGGATTGACCTTTCCAGGCATGATAGAGCTTCCAGGCTCATTATCTGGAATAGTAATTTCACCCAAGCCAGAGCGGGGTCCAGATGCCATCCAACGAATGTCTGAGGAAATTTTCATCAATGCAACCGCCAGCGTTTTAAGAGCCCCATGCACAAGAACGAGAGCCTCGTGTCCAGCCAGCGCTGCGAATTTATTCGGCGCCGACGCAAATGGAATGCCGGTTAGTTTTTTTAGCTCAGCCGCAACCGTTGCACCAAACTCAGGATGGGTATTTATTCCCGTGCCCACAGCAGTCCCGCCAACAGCCAAATCCAGGAGAAAGGGCATGGTTGTTTCAATTCCCCTTTTGACAGTTTCGAGTTGGGCAACATAGCCAGAAAACTCTTGGCCCAATGTTACGGGAACAGCGTCCTGTAGATGCGTTCTTCCGACTTTGATAATGTTTGCAAATTCCTGGGATTTTTTCTCCAGACTCGCAATTAACTGAATGAGATTAGGAATGAGTACTAATTTCAATTGCATGAATCCGCAAACATGCATCGTAGTCGGAATAATGTCGTTTGATGACTGCCCGAGATTGACATCATCATTAGGGTGGATGAAATGATCAACCCCTAGAGTCCCGCCCATCAACTCAATCGCTCGGTTTGCCAGCACCTCATTCATATTCATATTGGTTTGGGTTCCCGATCCTGTTTGCCAAACAGATAAAGGAAATTCTTTGGCATGAAGACCCTGAAGAACCTCTTCCACAGCCAGCTGTAAGGGCTCATATTTATGAGGTGATAGCTGACCTAGTTGGAAATTAGCGATTAAGCAGGCCTTTTTTACTAAAGCCAAAGAAAGAATAAATTCGCGAGGCATTTTTTCAGAGGAGATATCAAATTGCGCTAAAGATCTTTGAGTTTGAGCACCCCAAAGATTCTCGACAGAGACTTCGACGCCCCCAAAGCTATCTCGCTCCAAGCGACTATGTTTCATGATGTCATCACAACTTGAATCATTGCCGCAAGTCCTTATTGAGTTGGTCAACAATTTCTGCCCAATCTGCATCTAAAAGCACCTCTTCGCGTAAAAATCGAGCCTGAGAAGGTGACCAAAAAGGTGCGTCATACAATAGAAGCGACTCATGCAAGGGAGCATGTTGGAGAATAAAAGCCTCAATCTCTCGCGGATCTGATGCAAGCCCCAGTTGCTTAAACAACTCCGTAAAACGATGAAATGATTTTTCCATGATTTACTCTCCTCACTAATCAATCGCTAATTCTCTACGCCTGTAACGAAGTCAATAAAACCACGCTCTACATGGGTTGAAATTAGCTTAACCCTGAGCAGGCGTCCAACCGGAAAATCATCCTTAGCGTTGATTAAGCGCCCCTCTACAGGTGGATTAAAGATTCGCACCCAGGTACCTTTTTCGTTTACACCAGACACAATGCCATTGAAATATTGGCCTATGCGGTCATGTAATAGAAGGGCAGCCTCGGATTTACGTAATTGGCGCTCTACCTTCTTGGTAACATCTTCCTGAATAGTGCAATGCAGGGCCATGGCCTTGAGTTCTCCGACAGAGTACGGCGGCTCCTGCCCAGCTAGAACAGACTTAATCAGGCGCAAGGTAACGATGTCTGGGTAACGGCGATTTGGAGCAGTCGAGTGCATATAGTCACTAACGGCTAAACCAAAGTGACCAATTGGATGACTGGTGGGCTTCTCAACAATATATTCGCCAGAGCCCATCAACTTGACAATCAGCAGCGATAGATCTGGAAAGCGTAATGGGTCCTCTCTATGCTGCTTTGCCAAAAATGCTTCTAGTGCTTGTGCATCCGGATCATTAGGCAATGTATATCCATGTTCCAATGCTACTTTGACGATCCGCAACCAGCGCTCCGGTGAGCGCACCACCCTTCGCATAGAGTAAATTCCGGCGCGACCCAGGAAGCGCGAAGTACATCCATTGGTGGCAATCATGAACTCTTCAATGAGCTGACGAGCGCGATTGTGATCTTGCTGCTTAATCTCAGTAATAGTGTTGCCAACAAAGTTCGCTCTTGGCTGAAAAATATCAAACTCTAATGAGCCGTTTTCATGGCGCT
>CAIYZI010000194.1 GCA_903930665.1 uncultured beta proteobacterium | reverse complement strand
GCAAGCGAATCCAGTTTACTAGGTGCCAACTCTCAATTATTACCCAAGAGTAACAGTGTAACTGGCTTAGGCAATTTATCAGACATTCAGAATTTAGACAAAAACAATCCACATGCATTAGTGGCATCTGCTGAAAATCCTGTCCATCAACGCCCCACTGTTGAGAGTAACTTAAATACCGAAGGGCCAACTACCGTTTTTAATCCAAGCAAAGATTCTGCGACCAGTTTGATAGCGGATACATCACTCACTCACGGTATTGTCGAGATTGATGGCGATACCCCGTATAAGGATTCTAATTTTAAGGAGCCTAAGCTCTCACCTTTGCAAGAACGGTTTGCAGGAGTTTACTCAGAGATTATTGATGTTCACGAGAAGCTAGATTTGCTCGATGGCATTAGTTCAAATCCACGTCAAGGGTCGAATCAGCCACAAATTTCTGAAACTGTGGATGTCCTGTCAACAGATACTGGTTCACTTGGAGTGTTGATTGAAGAAGTTAAATCACCTCGACCATTCACTAATGAAGAAGAGTGCGGTAGTTTAAATACAAACAGCAACAATTCAAATATTGATAGTCGGGCTAAAAATCCTTTTGAAATGCAGGATGAATTTGTAGCAGACTCAAACGCTGCATCTATTTTAATTAAGACTACTCATAAGAATGCTAGCCATGATGAACTAGCCCCTAACAAACTCGGCCCCAAAAAACAAAGTACTGCACTCATTTCAAGCAATTTCAGTCCAACTGGGATACCCTCATTCCCAAGTGATACCCAAGCAGTTACTCCTGATCAATCTTTAGAGGACAACCTAACTAAGATTTCAAAGCAACCAATAAATTTAGCAAATACACAGATTGAAGTGAAGAGTTCAGATACTAATCATACTCTCCCATATCAAGACATAGCCCTGAAATCAAATCTTGCATTTAAACCATTAGAGATATTGGTAACTAAGCAAAGTTTAGATGCACCTAGCATGGATGTTCATATTGAACCAATTCACAAAGCTTTAAGTAAGCAAGGTTTGTCTGTTTTTACACAACCTGAGCAAATAGTTTTGCCCCCTAAGTCCTCCCCGGGTAATGTGAGCAACTTAACGAATAATCTGCCCTTGTTTGAAGCACAGATGGATAATGGAATTAGCATACATGATGTGTTTATACCGAAATCTATCACCACAGATTTTGGCGATGACTACTTGCGTTCTAGTAATTCATCTAAGGTTTTGATACCTATTCAAAAATCAGTTCGATCACACAAAACGTTTTCTACAACTGCCGTAAATTTTATAAAAATAAGTATTGTTGGGGCCGTTATTGGTTTGTGCTCCATTGAAATATTCGCTCCTTGTCCTGGTCAAATCTGCGAGGGACGCCAAACCGGAGCTCCTCTCATGATCGAACCAGGACCCACTAAATTTTTTCAAAATGCATTTGCAGCCCTTTACGCTCGGCTGGACTATAAGGCCTAGATTTTGAGATAAGAACTATTTATGCAATACGAAACCAATAACGATCAGGATTTTTGCAAGAGTTGCAAGTTTTTCGTTTATGACAAAATTAATAGGACATCTCATCGTTGTGGAT
>CAIYZI010000193.1 GCA_903930665.1 uncultured beta proteobacterium | reverse complement strand
TTTGATTTAGAAGAACTAAGTCATTACTAAATGAAGGACCATAATCTAAGCCATGAGAGATAACAATATCTTCATTTTGATATTGAAATAGCTTCTAACCACCTGTCACTGAGAATAAAAATGCCTCTTCATCTTGTCTATACATATATTCAGATGTCCAAGAAACAGAAGTGTAACCTCCAATTATCTTTTCATATTCATTAGTGAGAATAGTTATAGTTGGTCCTTTATTATCACATTTCTTATGAAAATTCTTGAATTGTATCCATCTCAACTACCACTGTATAGTAACTCAACATCCTTCACTTATTTTTTGAAGCATGACTTGATAAATTCATAATCATTTTGAGTAATAATCTCACTATCAATTTTTATAGATTCTTATAATTCCATTAATCAACTTATTTTATCATTAAGGGGTTTGTGGCTTTAGGTTTATTTTTGTGGGGAAATTTAGCTTATCCACCGTTAAAAGCTGGCTTGAGTAAAAAAGCGCTAAAGGTGATTGCCTGGGGAAGTCAGCGTTCTTATTGCGCCTTCCTGATCCACTTTTCATTTATCTTATTAGCGAATGCGATTTATATTGCTACCGGCTTGGCTGCCCATGAAAATGGCCTAATTGCCTTGCTTCTAATGCTCGGTGTATTGATGTCTAGCTGGTGCGCGGCTAATTATTTATATCGATGGGTAGAATTGCCATCGATGAAATTGAAAATCTAACTTGAAGCTTGTAACTTGTAACTGGTAAGTTCCTGAGTTTCCTGAGTTCCTTAGATTCCCATATCTTTTAAAACACGGAAAATTTCGCGATAGGCCTTCGGTGGCTTATTTTGCTCTTTTTCTTTACGGGCATTACGAATCAGGGTGCGCATATTTTGAATATCCATATCTGGATATTGCTCAATCATTTTGGTGAATGCTTCATCGTTAGCAATCAGCTTGTCACGATAGTTCTCTAGATGATGGAGTTTCGCAGTCTCGGCTTTACTAACGCCTTGAATCGCATCTAGGCGTTTTTGAATAGCATCTAACTCGCCTTCATCCAAAAAGCGCATGAGTTTGCCAAGATACTGTTTGTGACGACGAATAGCCTCAAAACTCTTAATTTTGTTGGTTTCTGCGATAGCCGCTTTAATCGCCTCATCTAATGGGATGGTTTTGAGTGCATCACTGCTTAATGCTGCCAATACTTCAGCCAACTTCTGGCGCTCAGTCATTTGGCGCTTGAGCTCAGATTTACTCGGACCGTCATTCGGGTTTTCTAATTTAGGGGTACGATTCTTTTCATTGACATGCATGGCGCTATTTTAAACGGGTATCTCATTAATCAGGTTGTTCATAAGTAATTCGGGCTTTCATCTACCCAAAATTTTGGTTTGGTAAATAATAGAGAGCGATATACATGTCTGAACATGAGTCCATAAAAGAGATTTAAGAGATACGAGACAAGCAAATGACGCAAATCAATACATACGACTACATCATCATTGGCGCAGGCAGTGCAGGGTGTTTACTCGCCAAACGTTTGTCTGAGAATCCTCAGAAGCGAGTTTTACTGATTGAAGCTGGTAAAAATGACAATTACATTTGGATTCATGTTCCAGTCGGTTACCTCTATTGCATTGACAATCCGCGGGCAGACTGGCGCTTTCGTACGGCAAAAGAGAGCGGCTTAAATGGCCGTTCCCTACTTTATCCACGCGGTAGAGTGCTTGGTGGCTGCTCATCTATTAATGGCATGATTTATATGCGTGGCCAAGCTGGAGATTATGAGTCCTGGGTCCAGGCTACTGGTGATGATTCTTGGTCTTGGCAAAATGCACTCAAACGCTACAAACAGTTTGAGGACTATCACGGTGCCGCAAATGAATGGCATGGCAAAGGTGGTGAATGGACCGTTTCTAAGCAGCGTTTGCGTTGGCCGGTAATGGATGTTTTTAAGCAGGCTGCTGTTGAGGCGGGTATTCCGGCATCTGATGACTTTAATCAGGGCGATAACTTTGGTGTGGGGTATTTTGATGTCAGTCAGCGAGATGGTTGGCGCTTAAATACCTCAAAAGCTTTTTTGCGAGATGCATCTAAACGTCAAAATCTCACCGTGATTACCCAAGCGCTTGTGAATAAATTATTGATCGATCCAGTATCAAAAAATTGTTATGGCGTGCAATATACAAAAGATGGGGCGGTGCTTGAAGCGCATTGCGCAATAGATCAGGGCGGAGAAGTCTTGTTATCCGCGGGCGCGATTGGCAGTGTCCAAATTTTAGAGCGCTCTGGAATTGGGTCTGCAAAAAGACTCAATGACCTGGGTATTCCCGTCTTAAGTGACTTGCCTGGAGTGGGTGAAAACTTACAAGACCATCTGCAATTACGCATGGTCTATAAAGTTAGTGGCATTAAAACCCTCAATACCAAAGCCAATTCTTTGTTTGGCAAGATGATGATTGGCCTAGAGTACATCCTCAAACGCTCTGGCCCTATGTCCATGGCCCCATCGCAACTGGGCGCTTTTGCATATAGCTCCCCAGAACAAAAATCAGCCAACCTTGAATACCATGTACAGCCACTGTCTTTAGAAAAGTTTGGTGAAGACTTGCATGCGTTTAATGCGTTTACAGCGAGCGTGTGTAATTTACGCCCAACTTCTCGCGGCAGTGTTCATATCAATTCAGTGGATCCAGAAGCTGCGCCAATCATTGCGCCAAACTATTTATCTACTGAGGAAGACCGAAAGGTTGCGGCTGAGGCATTGCGCTTAACACGCCAAATTGTTCAAAGCCCCGCGCTCCAGCCCCATTTTCCAGAAGAATACAAACCTGGCGTGCAATATCAAACCGAGGATGAGCTCATTAAAGCGGCGGGCGATATTGGCACAACAATCTTTCATCCGGTAGGTACCTGCAAGATGGGTCGAACTGATGACCCGATGGCAGTGCTCGATTCAGAGTTGCGGGTTAGGGGAATTCATCATCTACGTGTGGTGGACGCTTCTGCTATGCCAACCATTACGTCGGGCAATACAGCCGCACCAACGATGATGATTGCGCAGCGTGTTGCTGAGCTTCTGACTTAAGTTTTATTGCTTGTGAATACCTCTCGCGTAGCAATTCATAAAAATCCCCATTTGCCAGCAAGCCATATGTTGCTGGCATTAGCAATTGTTGCTGTATGGGGAACAAACTTTGTAGTCATTAAAAATTGCCTGAGTGTATTTCCACCATTCTTATTTGCTGCACTGCGGTATGTATTTGCTTTATTGCCAGCTATTTTCTTTGTGCCAAAGCCTAAGGTAGGTTGGCTAAGTCTTTGCCTTTATGGGCTATTTACTGGGGTAGGGCAGTTTGGGGTGATGTATTACGCGATTAATGGGCAGATATCCCCAGGCTTAGCTTCCTTGGTTATTCAGACCCAAGTCTTTTTTACGATTGGCTTTGCCATGTTTTTTGCCAGGGAGGGGCTGCGGTTTTATCAAGCCGTAGCCGTGGCTGTAGCAATGACGGGTTTGCTAATTATTGCAGTGCACACTGATGTGAGCACAAGCTTCTTAGGTCTAGCTTTGGTGGTTTTTGCTGGATTGTCTTGGGGGGCTGCAAATACCGTCAGTCGTCAAGCGGGTTCTATCAATATGCTTTCCTATGTTGTTTGGGCAAGTGCGTTTTCTGTTCCACCTTTGGCGCTCATCTCTTATTTCTTTGAGGGTGGCGCCGATCATTTAAGTGGCGTCATCTTGGCAGCGCCAGTAGGCGCCTGGATTGGGGTGCTCTGGCAGTCCTGGGGAAATACGCTATTTGGTTACGCCGCATGGGGTTGGTTATTGTCCAAACACCCAGCGGCAGTGGTAGCCCCGGCACCCTTACTAGTACCCATTTTTGGAATGGGGGCATCTGCCTATTTTTTAGGCGAGTCATTACCACTCTGGAAAGTTCTTGCAGCCGGATTGGTGATCACTGGCTTGGTGATTAATCTTTTTTGGCCCAGCCTTCGTTTGCGACTTCGCAACTTAATAGCTTAGTTAGCTAATGGAGTTATTTGACTGTGTTGTTTAATGCAGAAGACTAAGGAAAACCCTCATACAAAGCCCTTTTTTTGCATCCGTATTAACAGTAAGATAGTTTCTCGTTACATGTAGTACCTATAAAAAAGTATTTAATCAAATTACTAGTTTTAGTCATGGAGACATTATGAATATTCGTCGTCACATTTTCGCGGTAGTAACAGCTGGAATGCTCTCAACCGGTGCTTACGCTGCCGATATTAAAGTTGGTGTAACTGGCCCGTACACAGGCGGCTCATCCTCAATGGGTGTCAGCATGCGTGATGGTGTGCGTTTAGCTGCTAAAGAAATTAATGCCGCTGGCGGTATTAATGGCAACAAAATTGTGTTGCTCGAGCGTGATGATGAGGCGAAAAATGAGCGTGGAGTACAAATCGCTCAAGAGTTGATCAACAACGAAAAAGTGGTTGCAACTTTAGGCTTTGTGAACACTGGTGTTGCTTTGGCTTCCCAGCGTTTTTATCAAGATGCCAAGATTCCTGTTTTGAATAACGTTGCTACTGGGACCATGATCACGCATCAATTCCCTAATGCTCCAGAAAATTACATCTTCCGTAATGCTGCTGCCGATAATATTCAAGCACCTATGATCGCAAAAGAAGCGGTTGAAAAGCGTGGTTTGAAGAAGGTTGCAATTTTGGCTGACTCTACAAACTACGGTCAGTTGGGTCGTGAAGATCTAGAAAAAGCATTGAAGACTTATGGTGTTACTCCGGTTGCTGAAGAGAAATTCAATATTGGTGATGTGGATATGACATCCCAGTTACTCAAAGCCAAAAATGCTGGTGCAGAAGTGATTTTGACTTATGCAATTGGACCTGAGTTGGCGCAAATTGCTAACGGTATGTCTAAGTTGGGCTGGAAAAAGCCAATGATCGGTAGCTGGACTTTGTCCATGGCTAGCTTCATTGATACAGCTGGTAAAAATGGTAACGGTGCAACGATGCCTGAGACTTATATTCAGACACCTTCTACAACACCTAAGCGTAAAGCCTTCCAAGAAGCTTACCTTAAAGAGTTCAAGCCAAAAAATAACAATATTGCTTCCCCAGTTTCTGCTGCTCAAGGATACGATTCTGTTTATTTATTGGCTGCCGCAATCAAGCAAGCTAATAGCACTGAAGGACCAAAAATTTTGGAAGCCTTGCAAAATTTGAAAGCTCCTGTAGATGGTGTTGTAACGACTTACAACAAGCCATTTAGTGCAACCAATCATGAAGCAATTTCTTCTGCTAATGATGTAGTGATGGGCGTAGTAGAGAATGGACGTGTTGAGTTCTTGAACGCCGAAGATGCTGCACCTAAAGGCTCTAAGAAGAAATAAGTAACCATTCATAAGTCCTGGATTTCAAAAGAATTTCATTACTTATTCTGCGTTTCACAACTTGTAAAAAAGTAGACGCCGCCCAAAAAGCGGCGTTTTCCTTACAATTTCGAATTCATCAATAAAACAGTTTTAAGAATTTTTAGGTCTACATAATGGATATCCTTTCACAAATCCTTTCGAGCGGTATAGCGGTAGGCATGATCTATGCGGTCATTGCTTTCGGCTTTCAGCTCACCTTTGCCACTTCAGGCACTTTAAACTTCGGTCAAGGTGAAGCCTTAATGTTGGGTGCTTTAGTTGGCCTAACATGCGTAGATACCTTGGGAATGAACTATTGGTTAATGATTCCAGTGGTGTGTGCATTCGGCATGATTCAAGGTGGTGTTGTAGAGCTCATCGGTGTTCGCCCCGCAATTAAAATTAAGTCTGAGTTTGGTTGGATTATGTCCACGATCGCTCTCGGTATTATTTTCAAAAACGTTGCTGAAAATATCTGGGGTCGTGATGCATTGCCGTTCCCATCCCCATTAAGTACGGATCCTATTAATTTCTTTGGCGCTAATATCATGCCAATGGAAATTTTGGTGGTGTTTGGTGCGTTAGCGATGATGTTGCTTGTGGAGTTCTTCAACCGCAAAACGATTTATGGTAAAGCCGTTGTTGCGACAGCAAACGATCGTGATGCAGCTGGCCTCATGGGCATTAATACCAGCATGGTCATTACTTTCTCATACGCACTCTCTTCTTTAACAGCAGCTTTTGCTGGTGTGTTGATTGCCCCATTAACCTTAACTGGCGCAACCATGGGCGGCGCATTGGGTTTGAAAGCGTTTGCGGTGGCGATTATTGGTGGCCTTTCTAGTGGTCTCGGAATTATTGTGGGTGGCTTGATATTAGGGATTGTTGAAACTGCAACTGGTTTCTATATCTCTACCGGCTACAAAGATGTACCTGGATTGCTCTTGCTCTTGCTTGTACTTGCGTACAAACCATCAGGTCTCTTCGGTAAATCTGCAATCAAGAAAGTTTAATGATGAAATTGAAGTCTACTCTCCCCGTTTTCATTGCTGTTTTAGCTTTGCTTGGATTTTCGCTTGCGGTGCACAACCCGTATTACATCCATCTTGCTGAAACCATTTTGATTTACATCATCCTTTTGTTTGGATTGGATATTGTTGTTGGTTATGTTGGCCAAGTTTCTTTAGGTCACGCGGGTTTATTTGGTATTGGTTCGTATACGGCTGGCGTTCTATTCATCCATTTCGGCATGCCAATTTGGGTAACCATACCTGCAGCCATCATCATCACATCAATCTTCGGTGGCTTATTGGCTTTGCCAGCCTTGAAGGTTGTTGGTCCTTATTTGGCAATGGTGACTTTAGCTTTCGGAACCATTGTGCAAATCTTGATTAATGAGATGACATGGTTAACTGAAGGACCTATGGGTATTAAGTTGCCCTTACCTCAGATCTTAGGATCAACAGCTTCAGAGTTTGAGTATTTCTGGCTGGTTGCGATCTTAGCTCTACTGAGCATGGTAGTTGTGGATCGCTTCCTC
>CAIYZI010000192.1 GCA_903930665.1 uncultured beta proteobacterium | reverse complement strand
GGCAATGACTTCCGTGGCGATACCGGCTTCTTTGAGGCGAACCGCCTCTTCAATGGCGATCTCATCAAATGGGTTCATGCTCATTTTGACATTAGCGATATCCACACCAGACTGATCGGACTTAACGCGGACTTTAACGTTGTAATCGACGACGCGTTTTACGGCTACTAAGATTTTCATCTTGAATTCTCAATCTTTAAAAACAATATTTGTATAAGGCCGGAGTAATCGGCTATTTTATCCACCTAAAGCCTGATTGATTTAAACATCAATCGCACCATTGGATCCAGCCTGCTTGCGCAAAGCAAATTTTTGAATCTTGCCGGTGGAGGTCTTTGGCACATCTCCAAAAATAATCATCCTAGGCACCTTAAACCCCGCTAAATGCTGTTTGCAATGAGCAATGATGTCTTCAGCGGTGACCTGAGATCCAGGCTTAATCTCCAAAAAAGCGCAAGGAGTTTCACCCCACTTAGGATCGGGTTTAGCCACCACAGCCGCAGTAATGACTGCTGGATGGCGATACAGGACATCCTCAAGCTCAATCGAAGAAATATTCTCCCCACCAGAAATAATGATGTCCTTACTGCGATCCTTGATCTTGACATAACCATCAGGATTCATCACCGCTAAATCGCCGGAGTGAAACCAGCCACCTTCAAAAGCTTCTTTAGTAGCCTTCTCATTTTTCAAGTAGCCCTTCATCGCGATATTGCCCTTGAACATGATTTCACCCATCGTCTCGCCATCGGCGGGAACGGGTTTCATAGTCTCGGGATCCAAAACAGTAATGGCTTGTTGCATGTGATAGCGAACACCCTGACGTGCATTTAAGCGCGCCCGTTCACCAATATCCAAATCATTCCAGGCATCCTGTTTAACGCAGACAGCTGCAGGTCCATAAACCTCTGTAAGTCCATAGACGTGGGTTAAATCAAAGCCTAACTTCTCCATGCCTTCAATAATGGAAGCTGGTGGAGCCGCACCCGCAATCAAACCTTTTACACCTACAGGTACGCCTACCTTCATTTCATCTGGTGCATTGACTAGCAAGTTATGCACAATTGGTGCAGCGCAATAATGAGAGACTTGATGCTCTTTAATTGCAGCAAAAATATTTTGGGCATCCACTCTGCGCAAACAGACATTTACGCCAGCACGAGCAGCAACCGTCCAAGGGAAACACCAGCCATTGCAATGAAACATCGGCAAAGTCCACAAATACACTGGGTGTTTATTAATATCCCAATCCAAGATATTGGACACCGCATTAATAGCGGCACCACGATGGTGATAGACAACGCCTTTAGGGTTACCTGTAGTCCCTGAGGTGTAATTTAAGCAAATTGCTTGCCATTCATCGGCCGGTAATTGCCAAGCAAATTCTGGGTCGCCCTCTGCCAAAAATTGCTCATAGGTTAAGTTACCCAGTCTTTCACCGGGTACATCAAACTCTTTTTCCTCGACATCAATAAGTAAAAATTCGCGTCCACTATCTTTTTTTGCCATCTCAATGGCCTTTTTCATTACCCCAGAAAATTCAGGGTCAACGATGACCACTTTAGCCTCGCCATGATTCAACATAAAGGCGATGGATTCTGGATCAAGACGAGTATTTAGAGCATTCAGTACAGCGCCCGCCATAGGAATGCCAAAATGCGCTTCAACCATTGGGGGTGTATTAGGTAACATCACGGCAACGGTATCGCCTAGGCCTATGCCATGCTTTTGCAAAGCACTAGCCAAGCGACGGCAACGTTCATAAGTCTGACTCCAAGTTTGCCGTAAATTACCATGAATGACCGCCAAGCGATCTGGATAAACCTCAGCCGATCTTTCTAAAAATAGAAGCGGTGTGATGGGCGTGAAGTTTGCCGAATTGCGCTCTAAACCTTGTTCATAAATATTTGTCATGATTACTCTCTCATCCCAATGTATAGCTATAGATCAGCAAGCGCTTTAATGTGCGCTACAACACTTCGCCCCAAGGCAGATAAGTTATATCCACCTTCTAAACAACTCACAATACGCCCCTGCGCATATTGGTCGGCAAGCTCTTTAAGGCGTTTTGTCATCCAAACATAATCATCCTCAACCAAACCCATTTGACCTAAATCATCCTCTCGATGTGCATCAAACCCTGCAGAAATAATAATCATCTGTGGCTGAAATTCCCTCAAACGCGGCAACCATTTTTCTGTAACGATAGAGCGCACCACATCCCCGCCAGTGTATGCAGGCAAAGGAACATTTACCATATTCTCAGCTTCATCAACACCGCTATAGGGGTAAAAAGGGTGCTGGAAAAAACTGCACATCAAAACATGGGGGTCATGCAAAAATGCGGCCTCAGTACCGTTGCCATGGTGTACATCAAAATCAATGAGAGCGATACGCTCAAGACCATATGCTTTCATAGCATAACGTGCAGCAATCGCGACGTTATCAAAAAAACAAAATCCCATAGAGCGATCTGGTTCGGCATGATGACCTGGTGGTCTGACTGAGCAAAATACATTCTCCACTTCGCCCCTCATTACCGCATCTACTCCAGCAATGGCGGCCCCAGCTGAGCGTAAAGCCGCTTTCCAAGTGTGGGAATTCATAATGGTATCGTCATCAACCATAGAGTAGCCACTGACGGGCGAGCGCTCCTTTACGAAGGTAATGTGCTCCAGGCTATGAACTAGATGGAGTTGGTCTTCGGTAGCTAAGGGCGCATCCAAATGGGCTAAAAATCCATCAATGCCACTGCGAATGAGTTGATCGTTAATTGCTTGAAGACGCTCAGGACACTCGGGATGATGGCTTCCCATCTCATGTTTTAGAAAATCTGGATGAGTTATGTATCCTGTTGTCATAACTGCAAAATCCTTATTGGCCTACTTACTATTTTTATAATCTATCTATATTGCGCTTAATACCAACCCACGTCTCTTGAATATGAATATCCGCTTACTTTGCCTCTTTTTTGTTCTTTTACTAGGAGCCTGCTCAAACACACCTATCCAAGAAGGTACCAACAAGCAACCGAGCCCAATCCCAGTAGACGATGCAGTCAGTGCAGCTCGCTTTAGCCAAAGCCT
>CAIYZI010000191.1 GCA_903930665.1 uncultured beta proteobacterium | reverse complement strand
TTCTAACGAATATTGGTATTTTGGAAAAGGGGATAAATACAAAGTTTTATTAAACAAAAATCTCCAAAAAATTATTCCTGGTAGAGGGCACAAATCATACTTTAATGATCCCTATAGGGATGATTTTATAAATTTTTTCAATACCAAATTAAAGAATTTGGGTATTATTTCAACAGGCGTTTCCAAAAGAGTCTTTGGAAACCCAAGTCTTGGCCCAGAAAACTCCGACAAAGAAAAATGCACTAAATGCAGAAAGATAGAGTTGGATAGCGAGCACTTTGACGAAGAGACTTGCTAAGTATGGAGGTGAAGCGGTAACTATTTGTTGGAATTAGTCGGGCCAGATTGATGGTGGGTCTAGTTTTGACCGAGGTGGCTTCTGAATTGCTCTATGACAAGATTGGATAATCACAGGTCGTTATTAGGGATTTTCGATATATATTTTTTGCAACCCCATGCGCCGTATTTCTGTGGTAGGAAGGCTATCTTAGCGATGGTGAACCCCATTCCTCTGCATTCTTCTAACTTAAATCGCAAGCAATATCCCTGCCGCCGTTTTTTTCATATTGGCACCAGCACCAAACCAACCCGAATTTAACCGGTTATCCTGATCTTTGGCTCGAATATGAAAATCAGCATATTCAGTCACTGCATTGAGTAAGCCCCAAGCGGTTCCCTGAACCCCGTCCATCATCCCGCCTTTAGCGCCGCCATTAAAGAGATCAAGAATTACCTTATAGCCACGCGACTCTACCGGTTCTTTCGAGAACTTGGCCATTAAGGCCGTTACCACTGCTTGTGCCTGCTGCTTGGAAATCGATTGATTTGCCAATGATCTCATTTTGCCCATAAAGTCTTGGTAGACCCTATGCGCATTTAAGCCCAGATGATCTTTTACAGATAGGGGATCAAAAACGCTATTATGACGAATTCTGACCTGGCCTTGAGTGTCAGTACCCAGCGACATTTGCAAGGTGTTATTGCACACCACTCGAACCGAAGTAAATTGGGCGGTGGTAGCCAAGCTGCCATCGTACGAGGTCACCAGTAGTAGGTAGGTTTTAAAAAAATCCCCATCCACAATTTCACCATCAAGATGGGTTTTGGCTAAAGCCCAAATGCGGCGACCACCTTTTAGGGATCCTGCCGTTTCAATGGAGAATCCATCATGACTGACTAAATCACGAAAGAACTCCAGCACTGATTTGGGTTGGACTAATTTGTAATGTTGACTGACAACCGACAACGGGACATTGGAGTCCGATCGGTATAAGACGTTAAAATTGCTGTATTCATGGTTTGCTCCATTGATAAACTGAACCGGCGAGCGATCAATCTCCCAATCTAGACCGGCCAATTGGCACCAAGTGTCAATATCGGCACCCTCTGGAACTTGTTGCCCTAAGCCATGCCATGGCTTTTGATCACCGGCAAATGCCATTTCTGAAAATCCATTTTGACGGATCACGATTTCATGGGCCATTGAGGTCTCCTATTGATGTCTGGGGTGGGGCTGCTTTAAAGCTAACGCCTTCTATAAAACAGTATCGAGCGCACTACGACAGGTTGTGTCGCATCAAGCGGGAAAGCACCGCAATGTCACCGGCATTTGCATGCGACACGATTTGACGCAGACGTTCCTAGAATCGGAAGTGCTGGTGTCCTCTGGGAATGTTTTCTATTGAAGGGGGATAAGAGTCAAACGGGGTTGAGAATGGTCGTCGCAGTGATCAATGGATGATGCGTATTGCAACGTAAGTGGAAAGTAGATCAGGAGAAGCAAATGAATGTAGATGAAGCATTTTCTAGCCTTGAAGCTTGGAAAGTAGACTTTTTAAAGCAAGCGCGTCAAGATCATTTTAATGAAGTGCAAAGGCAGATTGATTATTTGGAATTATCCACTTTTGAAGATGCTTTTGTCGATTCCACATTTGATTTGGTCGCGGCGACAGCTAGTTACCTTTCTTTAGACAACCGTAATGTTGGTGGGTTTATCAAAAATCAAAAATACCGACTCTCGCCACCTGATCTTCCTTTTTACTGTTTAACCATTGTGATTAATGAAGATAACGCGGGCAGGTTGTTATGCAATCGGAAGATGAAGGGCATTGATTTATTTGATTTATATAACCACCCCTGGTCAAGGCTTAAGACAGCGGGGTTCGACTATCTCTATGTTTCCAGACTCGATGGCCGCCTGATTGATGACTCGGAAATGCGAGAGGTTGGGGCTCACGTTAAAGAGGATCTTTACTTTGATTACACCCCAGGCCAAATGGGTATTGAGGTTGAGCAAACTGATTTAATCGATACGGTGAAGGTCATTTTTTGGCCCCATTATGAAGCGCTCTAGTGCTGTTTATCCATTCCGAAAACCAATGGCTCGCTTTCTTCTTTTGGAGTCTAATTCATGTGGCGCGCAAAAACAATGGTGAAGCCTAAGAGTCACGCTCTCGCAACGCAGATGGTCGATCTGACCGAGGTAGGTTTACTGACGGCGCATCTTCTCTGTCGGCGGTTTGCATTGCTTCAAGAAGGTCCCCTTCCGAGATGCGCACTATTTTCAAGAGTTTGGATGGTGCCCAGGCGCATTTGCGGTCACTATCGAGTCAATTAGAGAATCTGATGGATTTAGATAATCGTCTACTTGGTAAAGGTGGCCATCAAGCCCATTTGAGCGAGTTAGAAATTACCCGTTTACTCCAGTTAAATCGGAATTTAAGAGGGTTGGGGCGCTCTTTCGTATCCATCATCCAAGAGGCTCAATTAGCAATGAAGGCCAAGGTCTTAAATGCTAAAGATCCTATGGAGGATTACGAGATTGAGCTCAAAAT
>CAIYZI010000190.1 GCA_903930665.1 uncultured beta proteobacterium | reverse complement strand
GTTGAAGAGTTTGTAGATGAAGCTATCGAAAAAAGACAGCGTGACATAGCTAAAAACCTGGGTTTTGCCCTACAAGAGCATTCTTTAGCGATGTACGGCCATTGTCAGAAGAAAAATTGTCGAAATAAACAAAAAACCTAAAAAATTAAAGAAACATAAGAAAAAAGACCTCAAATTGAGGTCTTTTTTGCATAAATGATGCATTTAAGCATCTTTAGACAACTTTTAATTACTTTACAGCCATCAATGCTTCAGCAGCATTCAACATTTGAACTGAATAACCCCATTCATTGTCATACCAAGCCAAAACCTTGACCAGTTTACCGTCAGCTGAAACTCGGGTTTGAGAGGCATCATAAATACTTGGGCGTGGGTCGTGATTAAAGTCAATTGAGACCAAAGGCAAAGTATTAAATCCTAAAATACCCTTTAACTCTCCTTCGCTAGCAGTTTTAAGAATCGCATTGACCTCATCTACGCTGGTAGCCCGAGAAGCGGCAAAGGTTAAATCCACCACAGAAACATTAATGACGGGTACGCGCATCGCAAAACCATCAAAACGCCCAGCCAAAGCTGGTAACACCAAACCCACTGCTTTTGCTGCACCAGTCTTGGTTGGGATCATGCTGGTAACCGCAGAACGGGCACGACGCATATCCTTGTGATAGACATCGGTTAAGACTTGGTCATTAGTAAATGCATGAATAGTGGTCATCAAGCCAGATTCAATACCAATTTTTTCCAATAAGGGTTTAACTAATGGCGCCAAACAGTTGGTAGTACAGCTAGCATTGGAAACAACAACATCGCTAGGCTTAAGAACTTGTTGGTTTACGCCATAGACAATAGTGGCATCAACGTCCTTTTCACCAGGGGCGGAAATCAAAACTTTTTTCGCGCCCTGTGAAATATGAACCATGGCTTTTTCTTTAGAGGTAAATTTACCCGAACACTCTAAAACCAAATCCACACCCAACTCACCCCATGGTGTTTCTAATGGATTGCGAGTTGAGAACATCTTAATGCGATCGCCATTAACAACCATGCAATCGCCTTCCACTTTTACTTCAGCAGGAAAACGGCCATGCGCAGAATCATATTGCGTTAAATGGGCGTTGATATCGATATCGCCCATGGCATTGATCGCAACAATCTTAATATCCCGTCTAGGTTTTCCATTAACCTGATCTTCATACAAAGCACGCAAGACCATACGACCAATACGTCCATAACCATTAATTGCGACTCGAATTGTCATTCCATTCCCCTTGCTAATATAAATTTCTGAGTTAAATACTTGTTCATTTTTTCTTAAGCATTTTCAATGCATTGCTTAACGGTTTTGGAAATCTGCTCAACCGTTAAACCAAAATATTCATAAAGTTGTGGTGCCGGTGCTGATTCACCAAATGTATCCACACCATGCACAGCGGCACAGCCATACTTCCACCAGAAATCACTCACGCCTGCTTCAACAGCAATACGGGGGATATTAGGTGGCAATACTTTTGATTTGTAGGTCGCGATCTGCTGATCAAATACTGTTGTTGAAGGCATAGATACCACCCTCACCCCTAGACCCCCTTCTTCTAGACGCTCCGCCGTCTGAATTGCCAAACCAATCTCAGAACCAGTGGCAATAATGACTGCATCAATCTGAGTTTTCTTAGGGTCACGCAATACATAGCCGCCACGTGCAATATCTTTAATCTGCTGTGCACTTCGCGAAACAAATGGGCAATTTTGGCGACTAAAAATTAAAGCGCTCGGTCCGTTCTTACGCTCTATAGCCGAACCCCAAGCAACCGCACTCTCAGTGGTATCGCATGGACGCCAGACCATTAAATTTGGAATTAAACGCAGGCTAGCAACATGCTCAACAGATTGGTGAGTTGGGCCATCCTCACCCAGACCAATAGAGTCATGAGTAAATACAAAAATGCTACGCAACTTCATTAACGCAGCCATACGCAAAGCGTTACGACTGTAGTCGGAGAAGGTTAAGAAGGTGCCACCAAAAGGAATATACCCACCATGCAAGGCAATACCATTCATGATGGCACTCATACCAAATTCACGCACACCATAATTAATATGGTTACCCCATTGATCTGCGCGAACAGGTTTGCAGGTGCTCCAATTGGTTAAATTAGAACCCGTTAAATCTGCAGAGCCCCCCATAAATTCAGGCATAACAGGAGCCAAGGCTTCAATAGCATTTTGACTCGCTTTGCGAGTAGCAATCGTTTCTGCTTTAGTTTGACATGTCTTGAGATAAGCATCTAAGGTAGATGAAAAATCTTTGGATAAGTCACCCTGCATACGACGTTGCAATTCAGAAGCAAGTTCTGGATATTTATTCTTGTATGTTTGGAATTTTTTATTCCATTCATGTTCGGCTGTTTGACCACGCTTTTTAAAATCCCATGCCTCATAAAGATCTTTTGGAATTTCAAATGGTGCATAAGGCCAATTCAATGCAATACGTGTCTCAGCAATTTCTGCTGCGCCCAGCGGCGATCCATGAACCTTATCGCTACCCGCCATATTAGGTGAGCCCTGACCAATAGCAGTCTTACAACAAATCAAAGTTGGCTTATCGCTTTTCTTGGCTTGTGTGATGGCGGTAGATACCGCCTCAGCATCGTGTCCATCAACATCGCGAATAACATTCCAGCCATAGGCCTCGAAACGTTTCGGAGTATCTTCGTTAAACCAAGAAACAACCTTGCCATCAATGGAGATGCCATTGTCATCCCAGAGTGCGATGAGCTTATTTAACTTCAAGGTTCCAGCCAATGAACACACTTCGTGACTAATGCCTTCCATCAAACAACCATCACCTAAAAATGCATAGGTGTAATGGTCAACAATTTGATGACCTGGGCGATTAAATTCTTCAGCAAGTAATTTTTCTGCAAGCGCCATTCCAACTGCATTTGAAATGCCTTGACCCAAAGGACCTGTTGTCGTCTCAACACCAGGTGTAATCCCGTATTCAGGATGGCCAGGCGTCTTACTATGTAATTGACGGAAGTTTTTTAATTCGCCAATCGGTAAATCGTAACCAGTCAAATGCAAAAGTGAGTACAACAACATCGAGCCATGACCATTGGATAAAACAAAACGATCACGATTCATCCAATCTGGATGGGTTGGGTTGTGTTGCAAATGCTCGTTCCAAAGACCTACTGCGATATCGGCCATCCCCATTGGCATGCCAGGATGACCTGAGTTTGCCTGTTGAACTGCGTCCATAGATAAAGCGCGAATGGCATTTGCCATACGAATTTGAAGATTTGACATCGTAAAAGTGGTCTCGAGGTAAATAAATTGGCTATATTGCAGTAATGCCTCAATTTTATCTTCCCAGCCCATGGCAATCCGAAAAGCCTACTGAACTCACCATAGAGCTTGCCCACCATTTACGCGTTCGACGCATCCAAGTAGGGGAATTTTTCCCTATCTTTGATGGAAATGGACAAACTGCTCAGGCGGAATTACTTTCACTGACCGGAAAAACAGGCCAAATTCAACTAAATGAGATCGGCACCGACATTCATCGAGAGAGTCCGTATGCCATTACCTTGGCTCAGGGACTTGCCGGTGGGGACAAAATGGATTGGATAGTTGAGAAGGCTGTTGAAACTGGGGCACAAATCATTGCCCCGATGCAGTGCGAGCGCTCAGTGATCAAACTTACCCGCTCAAGCGATGCTGAACGCGCCCAAAAGCGCCTTTTACATTGGAAAGGGATTATTCAAGCGGCTTGCGAACAATGCGATAGAACTGTTTTTACGAGCCTTGAGCCTATTCAAACATTTGAAAATTACCTTAAAACTCCAAATAAAACCAGTCTGAAGCTACTCTTAAGCCCGGATGCAAGCGTAAGCCTATATTCCGTATTAATCGATCATCCCCCTCAGGATGTTGTTTTAATGATTGGACCAGAAGGAGGGCACTCGCCCGAAGAGGAGGCATTAGCCCAAGCTACAGGCTATCAATTGGTCTCTTTAGGGGATAGGGTTCTGAGAACAGAAACGGCCGGAATCGTTGCGATTACGGCCGTACATAGCATTTGGGATGCCAAGGTGCAAAACGAACTACAAAAACGTCTTAAATAAGGAAATTAAGCGAAAGAGTAGAAAACTCGGTAAGGAGTGCGTCTTTCAGACCAGAAATCCACCGCATCGCGGAAAACGTCTAATAGGGTTTCACGAGCCTCTTTATCGAACTTCTGAGTGCAAGGCAAGCCTTCTAGCACCACTACAAAACCAGGTTGTGAACCAGTTTTATCTACTGTAGTAGTTAATGCATCGAGCAAAGGATCGAAATTTTTAGCTTGTTGCTTAGTCAAGGAATAAGCAATTGCAATGCATTCAAGCACTTCGCCTTTTGTCATCGCATTTGCGCAATTGGCGTAAATAAAATGCTGTCCAAGCTCAGTTGCAGCCTCCTGCAGATCCGGAGTACGGAATGCACGAATAGACTGCACGATATTAGGTCGCACACTGCGCAACATAGCCGGCGGTCCGGCATCACGAACGGCCAAAGCGGCACGCCAAGAAGCTGTCACTTTTTTCCCCGAAACTTGATTTGCTGCATAGGTTTGTAGACGAGATAAACCGCCCTGTGCATAC
>CAIYZI010000189.1 GCA_903930665.1 uncultured beta proteobacterium | reverse complement strand
GATTCGACCAAATAGTGAGTCGCAGCCTTTGTTGCACCATACACTGGATTGGATGAAGAAAGGTTGCGTCCTACAGTTGAACCTATAACAATAATATCCTTGGGTTGAGCTCTTTCTTCCTGCAAAGAAAAATAATTCCCACAAGATCGTAACTGATTTAATATTGCCAAAAAATTAGTTTCAATTAGATTCGGCCATTGCAACTCATCAGAAGTTCTAATGCTGCCCGGCAAACCCCGTCCCGCGCATAATATAAAGGCGTCCGGCGCCTGCAGTTGATTCTCGTTGGCACAAGCTATTATTTTTGAAAAATAGTTTTTATCTAAAATATCACCTAAAAAACCATAAACTTTTTTCTTGTCGCCATTGAACATCTCTTCTATCAATTTAATTTTTTCGATATCACGCCCTCCAAAAATTACTGAGTGTGATTTTTCAATACACTTTACTAATGTTGCATTCCCTATCCCAGATGTAGCGCCGGAAATAGCAATAACTCTGCTTTTATTTGTCATACTTATGCCATCTTTCTATCGTTAAAAGCGGTAGTGATCAATCGCAAGCTCTGCTCATTTAACAAACGCTCAAAAAATAATAAAAGCCAATCTCCATCTAATGGCTCAAACTTAATTCCAATACTTTCCAATATTTTATTGGTCGCTTCTGAATTAAAATTTATATTTCTCTTTGGCCTTGTAAGCCAAAAATATCCAAGAGCAATTTCAGGCTCACCCAGCCTGGTTGACTCTTCTAATAATTGAACTTGAGTTTTTCCTTTAATTTCTTGGATATCACAACCAAGCCTCGAAAGAGCCTTGTAGACTTCATCAAGTAAAATCTCGTGGGTCGACTCCACATGAAAGACTCCGCCTGAAAATCCCTCATAAGTAGCTATGGCAACAATTCCCTTTGAAACTTTATCCACGGCACTTAAAACCACGCTTTCCTCAGAACCAGATGCATATTTCCCCAAAGACAATACAGATTGAATGCATTGAATCCAGCGATTGCTTGAAGCGTTTATTTGAAATGCACCATTCACAGAATCACCACTTACATTCCCGGATCTATAAATAAATGCTTCTCCGCCTTTGTATGCAAATTCTCTTACAAGACCTTCGGCTTCAAATTTTGCCCTTTCGTATCCATTCAAAAATTCTTGGCCAATATCAAAAGTATTTTCATTGAAAGCTAATGGGGATGATCCATTATTAATACCAGCAACAGCTAGCGTTGACATAAAGTGAAGGGTTTTATATTTTTTATACTCTGCAAGTCGAATAATTTCCTTGGTGGAAAATACAATACTAGATTGCGCCTCTAACTCATTTCCGACCAACTTTGTATCGGCAGCAAAATGAAATATTGCATCAACATCTTCTCCCAATAGATCCCATTCAGCGGGTCTCAAGCCCAAACTTAACTTATTAACGTCTGCCTCATAGATTTCCAAGCGATCACGGTATTTAACGTACTCCTTGATAGAAAAAAATCGATTCCAAGATGCTTCCAGTCTAGTCTCTAACTCTTCCCCAGTATGGCTACGGAGTAAACAATATATTTTTGCATCAGTATTTAGCAATAATTCTCGCAATATATGAATACCAATAAATCCACTTGCGCCAGTTAAAAGAATTACTTCATACTCACGCCTCTTAACAATTTCTCTTTCGTCTTCCGTAAAACTGGGTACATTCCATAGCATTCCAGCAGAATTTGTTCTAGAAACGGCCATGTTTCCAATAACTTCTTCTGGGTTGATATTCATCAAATTTAAAAGGCTTTGTTTGATATCACTCAGAAAATCCATAACCTCCTCAGATGTATGTAATTGCCCCGGATAATTCAAATCTAAAATCAATTGACCATCCGAAACTCTGCCTGTTAATTTAAAGTCATATAAACGTCTATTAAGTTCGCCTCGTAAATTTCCAATGTTAAGTGGTAGGGAATGCAACCCCCAATCATTTCTCATGCCCAAGTGAATGGGGCCTAAATAATTGAAGCAAATGGGCGAAGATTCTTTCTTCAAATCTTCATGGAACATTGAATATCCAACTCCCAAATTAGGTAAAACATTCATGAGTTCATTTGTAAATATGCTTAATGGCATAAGTTTCAAATTGACGTCAAAGGTTATGGGGAAGGTAGAGGTGAAATAGCCAACGGATCTTGAAACATCTATGTCCGGAGAAAACGTTATCCGACCATGACTTTCAACATCCACGGAGATTTTGTCACGTTTAATGGTTTTGCCAAAATGGTATGCAAAGGCGGTTAAGATCAAACGATCTAGTGGAATTTCTATTGCACGAGCACCTGCATATAAATTACTCGTCTCAGACCGTGAGAATTTTAACCAAATGCAATGCGAGTCGCATTCAAGCCCATAATCATCATGACTGTAATTTTTCTTATTATTGTTCCAATACAAAAGATCGCGTTTAAGATCTTCTCGATGGAAATTAATATGATTTACCCACGAGCTAAAAGGGCTACTTTTATGCGAACCCAGAAGACCCCCCAAATTGGATGATGACGCATAAAATCTCATCAGATCATCGAGAATAATGCGCCATGAAATCATGTCAACAGCCAAATGATGAGCAAAGATAAGTAATCTATCCCCCTGCCCTGGACATTTATAAATCTCGATTTTAAAAAGAGCGCCTTTCTCAATATTAATCAAACCTTCCAAAAACTTATACCTGTCGGAGATAATTCGCTCGAATTGATTCATATTTGAGAGTAGTTCGGCTGGCAAATTTACATTGGTGACAACCTGCTGATTGCTCAGGTCAGAGATTCTAAATTTATTACTCTCAAACCTTGCCATTAGTATCGGGTGCTCAATAAGTAGCAATTTCGCAGCACATGTAACTGCCTCTATATCCAAGTCCATTTTGCTCTGAAAAACCATCGCCTGAGTCCAGCTATTTTTCTGATGCAAATCTTGTTTATAAAACCATGCTTGTGCTGGCGACAAGGGCGATTCGTAGAGCTTTGTTATTTTTTGTTGAATATCTTTTTGCTGAGCTGGCTTATCGGGTGAATTTTTAATCATTTCCAGCAAGCCCTGCACACTAGGATTACTTAAAAATCCATGGGCGGTTACTGGATATCCCTTTAATTGGAGTTCCATAATCAATCCAATTGCATCGAGAGAGTCTGCCCCTAAGTCAAAAAAATTGCTATCTTGATTAAACTTAACATCTTTTAGATACTTTGCAAAAATCTGAGAAATATCATCCGATGTGTTTAATGTTTCTACTAATGCGCTATCAGAATGGGTTTCTTCAAACCTCTCAATTAACATCTTCGTAATCACTGCAACATCAGCCTTGCCGTTCGCAGTTATTGGAAACGGATTTACTTTTAGAAAAAAATTTGGGGCCATAAATCCTTGTGAAATATTTGATAGCTCATCACGAATATTGGAGGTTTCTTCTCGCTCTCCATTAAATGCGCAAAGCAAATAATCACGATTCATATGCCTATGCAAGATAGTCACAGAACATTCAATGCCATTTAATTTTCTTAAACTTCGCTCCACATGCTCTAACTCGATGCGGTATCCATTTGCCTTTACTTGTCGGTCAACTCTTCCAAGGAAATGAAAATTTCCTTGGTTGTCAGTCTCAACAATATCTCCGCTACTATAGAATCTCCCTTTCTCGGGAATTGCAAGGAACTTTTCGTCAGTTAGCCCATCCATATTGCGATACCCAATACCAACCGAAGGTCCGCCAATAAAAAGTTCGCCCTTGCCGCTGGCCACATATTCACCATTAGGGTTTTTTATTAATAGTTGTGTTTGTCCTATTGGCCTACCTATGGCCAGTGCATTGCGCTCCGCATCAATTTCGTCAACCTTAACGTCATGAACACATACCCCAATAGTCGTCTCCGTGGGTCCATAATGATTAATTAAACGATTGCATGCACCAGATAAGATTGATCTACAAGCAATATCAGAAGAAAGTGATTCACCGCCTAAAATTAGATACCTTAACCGTAGTCTTTCAACCATTCTTTCGGCCATGGTCAGCACTGGACTCCAATGTGTTGGCGTTATTTTCAAAATATTCACGGAATTATTTTTTAATGCCAATACGAGCGCAAGCGGGTCTCGCCGCACACTATCGCTTACCAAATACAATCTTCCTCCAGTCCATAATGATAAGAATAGGCACGTGTTTCCCAAATCTGCAGCAAGAGTGCTTACGTGGGCGTAAGTAAGCCCCTTGGGAATATTTAGTCTAGCAACTATCGATGTGCAGTAATGAGCAATATTGGCATGGCTAATCACTACCCCCTTGGGTGATCCGCTAGATCCGGATGTGTACAGCACATAAGCGGGCCTAGATAGGTCTTGAATCGATGTAATCTCTTCCAAGCCATTAAGATGTTCTTCAATTGAATCCAGCTCCGGGTAAATACTTGACGCTAAATTTATCCTCGCTAAGCCAATCGTAATTGCGTGGGTATCAAAATCTATTTTCGGGTCGATTAAAACTAAGTCTGGTTGAATTTGACTTAGTCGAAATAAATGCTCTTCTATAGACCCATTTATTTCTATGATTGTGTAAGCAGCTTCACATAAATTCACTCCGATAATTGCAGCCACTAAACTAGTTGATCGCTCCCCATAGATTGCCACAAGATTATTTGCGCCCAAACCAGCACTTTTAATTTTCATCTTAAATGCAAGGGCTGAACTCCATAGTTGGCGGTAACTCAATGATTCGTCGTCTGTAAAGACGGCAATGCTTTCGCCCATATTTTTGCTTTGACACTGAAGGCGTTCAAACAAGCTTTTTTGCATACCGACCACCCATCAAGTAATGATTATCTTTAGTCTGAGCTGATTATGGCCTACCCCCCCCCCTATGAACTCATCAGGATATACCCTCGCTTTTAGGGTTTTTAAGAAACTATTTTATAAAAAGATAACTTTAATCATTGCAAAATTTAAATTTAATATTTTTATATTTAAGTCAATCCCTCGTATATGGGGTAATGGAATTTGCACGAGTTCAGGTAGTTTTCACGATCGAAATTTAGGAAGAGGCGCATCATTAATGACTTTAAGAAAACAAGAGCAGCTCCATGACGCAATTGATTAATGTGCG
>CAIYZI010000188.1 GCA_903930665.1 uncultured beta proteobacterium | reverse complement strand
TTAACGCTTGAGTTGCAAGAGCGAATGATGAAAATTCGGATGCAGCCAATAGCGCAGTTATGGTCTAAATTTCCGAGGTTGATTAGAGATGTATCTCATGAGTGTGGCAAAAATGTTCATTTGATCCAAGAGGGTGGAGACACGGAGCTTGATAAAAGCTTAATTGATGCCATCCGCGATCCTTTGGTGCATTTAATTAGAAATAGTATTGACCATAGTATTGAGATGCCCGAAGATCGTATCGCCATAGGAAAGAATGGGCTAGCAACCCTTGTCTTAAGGGCCAAACATGAAAAGGGCATGGTTGTCATTGAGATAGTTGATGACGGTGCGGGCATCAATTACGAACTTATTCGAAAAAGGGTGGTTGATAAAAGTTTTATTGATGAAGCTGCAGCTAGCAGACTGACTGATTCAGAGTTAATCGACTATCTTTTCTTGCCCGGATTCTCAACGAAGAGCGTGATAACGAATTTATCAGGCAGGGGTGTTGGGATGGACGTAGTCAAAAACAATATTACGAATATTGGGGGCTCCATAGAGATATTTAGTCCTAGAGGCCAAGGAACTACGGTACGGCTCAAGATTCCCCTAACTTTGGCAATTATTCCTGCGCTAATAGTGGGCTGTGACGATGAAAGTTATGTTATTCCCCAGATCAGTATTTTGGAGTTGGTGAAATTAGATCTTTCTTTGCAAGAAAACAGCATTGAAGATTTTTATGGTGTGAAGGTATTTAGACTTCGCGAGAAGTTGGTGCCGTTGCTATTTCTTTCTGAAAGGCTTGATGCTGATAAAAAAGAACCCCTTGGCGATGCCGCATTAAATATCGTCATTCTTCAGTCTAATGACGTCAGATTCGGTTTAGTGGTCGATAAGATTTTCAATATTCAGGATGTAGTCGTAAAGCCGCTGGATTCTTTGCTTAAGGGTGTACCTAACTTTTCTGGGGCGACACTTCTTGGAAATGGCAGGGTCGCATTAATTTTAGATGTCGATGGAATTGCTGCCGGCGCTGACTTGGCGGCTAAATCTCAAGAAATTCCTGTTCACCCCACATTTGAGGCTTCTCAGATGCAATCTGAAGAGGTCGCGATGCTGCTTTTTGACTTGGCGGGTGGCCATCGCATGGCTATTCCATTGGATTTAGTGGAAAGAATCGCTGGTATTGATGAGAGCGAAATTCAGAAAAATGGAAATCGCGAAGTAGTGAATTACAGCAATGAAATAATGCATTTAATTCGTGTTGGTGAATACATTGATGGCACCCAAACCACAAGAGGGGAAGCGGGAGCTCTTCCGGTCATTATCCCAAGAGTAGGTAGTGGCCTGATTGGGTTGGCTGTTCATTGCATTCACGATATTGTCTTTGTTTCAAAGCACCTTCATATTGCCAATCCCCCTCAAAAAGGAATTGCTGGATGCGCGCTGTTGGATGACTTAATCATCAATGTGATTGATTTGGATGAGATTTTGGTAATGCGCAATATGCGCGATGGGCCAAAGCCTTATCCCGAAGTCATCGACGTCAACGTCTGGCATTGATTATGTACGTTGATTATTTAACTTTCACGGTTGGGCAGCTATATTTTGGAATTCCTTCTGCCGGAGTTCTTGAGATCAATAAAAATTTAGAAGTAACTCCGGTGCCGGGAAGTGCCAAGTTTGTAAAAGGGCTGATTAACCTTCGCGGGCAACTAGTTCCCGCGATGAATATGCACCAATATCTTGGGGTTGAGCAAAGCGAATTAATAAGCCAGTCTATTTCGATTATCTTAAGTGTTGCTGGAAAGCTCGTGAGTTTGCAGGTAGATACAGTTGGAGATATATTGCCTTTGCATGAGTCCACCTTTGAATCTGTGCCCAGTAACTTATCGGAGGCTTCAAGCAAATTGATACTGGGTGGTCATAAGCTCAGCGGGAAGTTGTTGTTGGTGTTTGACTGCAAACAAATTTTTCCGTCTGATCCTCAGGTTAATCAAGTCAATCAACTTAATCAACCTAATCAACCTAATCAACCCTTAATTGCTAACTAATCTTTTCATGCAAGTTATGCCAGAAGTCTCTAATCAAAATCCTAAGATTCGCGTTTTCATTGTGGATGATTCTGCCGTTATTCGAAGAATGATTGCCAATACCATGCAAAAATTCTCCGATATTGAAGTGGTGGGAACCGCGGCTAATGGACTGTTGGCAGTCAATTTCCTGAAAGCCAATGTCGTTGATGTTGTTACGCTTGATGTAGAGATGCCAGAAATGGATGGCATCGCCGCTCTCAAAGAAATTCGAAAGTTTGCACCTGACTTACCCATCATTATGTTTAGCTCGCTGACACAACGCGGGACTGATTCAACCATACAGGCATTGATAAACGGGGCAAGCGATTATGTCTCTAAGCCTACTGGTACAGCCGATGTGAATGAAGCCTGCAAAGTCTTAGAGGAAACTCTTATTCCTAAGATGCGTAGCTTGATCACTAGAGGGAAACGGGTGCCTAAAGTGCTGCCTGTAGAGAATGTTCAATCGCCAAATATATCTGACAAAGCTGACCACATAGGCGCTCTTCGTCCCAAGAGTTTAGGCGAAAAGATTGAAGCTATTTGCATTGGCGTGTCTACTGGCGGGCCTGCAGCCTTAATGTATTTATTTCAGGCTATAAAGGAGCCGTTGCCTTTACCTATTTTTATAGTTCAGCACATGCCACCAAAATTTACAGAAATTTTGGCAAATCGCCTGACCGATGTAGGTGTGATCCCTGTTGAAGAGCCCTATGAAGGTCAAGAAGTAAAGGCGGGCAGGGCCTATATTGCTCCAGGCGGAAGGCATATGGCCCTTGAACGTCAAGGATCTAAGGTTGTTATGACTTTAAATGACGACCCTCCTGAAAATTCTTGTCGACCTGCAGCCGATGTTCTCTTTAGGTCTGCATCGCAAATATATGGCTCTAAATTGTTAGCAGTAGTTTTGACCGGTATGGGATCTGATGGCCTGAATGGCGCATTAGAGGTCATAGGCAATCACGGCAGTGTGATCGCGCAGGATGAGCAGAG